>NZ_JBHYKG010000001.1:0-127709 GCF_042741245.1 Kitasatospora sp. NPDC058965 | reverse complement strand
CCGAAGGGGGAGCGGGCCGTTCGGCCGTTCCGGTGCGCGGTCAGCCGCGGTCCGCGGCCTGCGCGCGCAGCGCCCGGGCCAGCTCGTCGCGGCACTCCAGCACCAGGCGGCGCAGCGCCGGGGCGGCGGCCGGGTGCCCGGCCAGCCAGGCGTCGGTCGCCTCCAGGGTGGCCCGGTCGGTCTGCAGCCGGGGGAAGAAGCCGCCGACGAAGCGGATCGCGATCTCGATGCTGCGCTCGGCCCAGATGGTCTCCAGCAGCTCGAAGTAGCGCGCGGTGTACGGCGCGGTGAGCTCGCGCTGGCCGGCCTGGGCGAAGCCCGCGGTCTGCGCGCCGACCATGGCGTTGGGCAGCTGGTCGGAGTCGGCCACCGCGGACCAGGCGGCCGCCTTGGCCTCGGCGGTCGGCCGGGCCGCGAGGGCCTGGGTGGCCTTCTGGCCGCCGCTGGCGGTGTTGTCCCGCTTGAGCTCCGCGTCCAGCTCGGCCACCGTGGCCCGGCCGGCCGCGGCCAGCGCGATCCACAGCGACCAGCGCAGGTCCTGGTCCACCTCCAGGCCGTCGATCCGGGCGGTGCCGGCCAGCAGGCCCTCCAGCAGCCCGAAGTCCTCCGCGCCGTGCGCGGTGGCGGCGAAGAACCGGGCCCAGGCCAGCTGGTGGTCGCTGCCCGGGTTGGCCGCGCGCAGCTCGCGCAGCGCGCACTCGGCCAGCAGTCGGGCGCCCTCGGCCCGGTACGCCGGGTCGACGAAGACCTCCAGCGCGCCCTTGGCCTGGGTGTGCAGCGACTGCAGCACGCCGATGTCGGACTCCTGGCCGGCGAAGCGCAGCACCAGGGCCAGGTAGTCGCGGGCCGGCAGCAGCCCGTCCCGGGTCAGGTTCCAGCAGGCCGACCAGGTCAGCGCCCGGGCCAGCGGCTCCTCGATCGCACCCAGCGAGGTGCGCAGGGTGGCCAGCGAGTCGGCGTCGAACCGGATCTTGCAGTACGTCAGGTCGTCGTCGTTGACCAGCACCAGGGCCGGACGCGGCTGGCCGGCCAGCCCGGTCGCCACGGTGCGGGCGCCGGTGACGTCCAGCTCGACCCGGGCGGTGCGGCGCAGTGCGCCGTCGCTCTCGCGGCTGTAGAGGCCGACCGCGATCCGGTGCGGGCGCAGGTCGCGGGGCGCCGCCGCCGAGTCGTCCGGGGTGCCGTCCTGCAGCACCGCCAGCTCGGTGATCCGGCCCTCGGCGTCGCAGGTCAGCTCCGGGGTCAGCGCGTTGACGCCGGCGGTCTGCAGCCAGGCGGCGGCCCAGTCGCGCATCGCCTGCTCGCCGCGCCCGGAGGTGACGGCCAGCACCTCCAGCAGGTCGCCGAGCACGGTGTTGCCGAACGCGTGCTGCTGGAAGTAGCGGCGGGCACCCTCGAAGAACGCGTCCCGGCCGGCGTAGGCCACCAACTGCTTGAGCACCGAGGCGCCCTTGGCGTAGGTGATGCCGTCGAAGTTGAGCTTGGCGTCCTCGACGTCGCGGATGTCCGCGGTGATCGGGTGGGTGGTCGGGTACTGGTCCTGCCGGTAGGCCCAGGCCTTGCGCTGGTTGGCGAAGGTGACCCAGGCGGCCTGGTACTTGGTGGCCTCCTGCTGGGCGAACGAGCCCATGAAGTCCGCGAAGGACTCCTTGAGCCACAGGTCGTCCCACCACTTCATGGTGACCAGGTCGCCGAACCACATGTGCGCCATCTCGTGCAGGATGACGTTGGCCCGGGCTTCGTAGGCGGCCTCGGTGACCTTGGAGCGGAAGACGAAGTCCTCCTTGAAGGTCACGCAGCCCGGGTTCTCCATCGCGCCGATGTTGTACTCCGGCACGAAGCACTGGTCGTACTTGCCGAACGGGTACGGGTACTGGAACTCCTCGTGGAAGAAGTCCAGGCCCTGCTTGGTGACGGTGAAGATCTCCTCGGCGTCGAAGTACGGCGCCAGCGACTTGCGGCAGGTGGCCGCCAGCGGGATCTCCAGCGTGCTGCCGTCGGGCAGTTCGCGGCTCCAGTGGTCGCGGGCCACGTGGTACGGGCCGGCCACCACGGCGGTCAGGTAGGTGGAGATCGGCTTGGTCTCCAGGAACCGCCAGGTGCGGGCGTCCCCGTCGACGGTGCTGCTCTCCTCGGCGCCGTTGGAGTAGACGTCCCAGCCGGCCGGCGCGGTCACGGTGAACCGGTAGGGCGCCTTGAGGTCCGGCTGCTCGAAGTTGGCGTACACCCGCCGGGCCTCGGCCGGCTCGTAGTGGGTGTAGAGGTAGGTCTCGCCGTCGACCGGGTCGACGAACCGGTGCAGGCCCTCGCCGGTCCGGCTGTAGGCGCAGTCGGCCACCACGACCAGCACGTTCTCCGCCGCCAGGTCGGCCAGCGCCACCCGGGCGCCGTCGTAGGCGGCCGCCGGGTCCAGCGCCCGGCCGTTCAGGGTCACCTCGCGCACCCGCGGCGCCAGCAGGTCCGCGAAGGAGGCGGCCCCCGGCTCGGCGCAGCGGAAGCGGACGGTCGTGGTGGAGACGAAGGTGGACGCGGTGGCGTCCGGCGCGCTGGTGACGTCCAGGTGGATCTCGTAGCCGTCCACGCTCAGGAGGCCGGCGCGCTGCTGTGCTTCGTCCCGGCTGAGGTTCTTGCCCGGCACTGCGGTACTCCTTTGTCCGGCTCGCACGGTGGTGCAGGTCACGGGGCAGGTCTTGCCCCGGGGCATCCTTTCACGCAGCCCTTGCACGACGCTGGCGCCAGTACCCGGCCGCGGCCAGCGCGGCCACCAGCACCGCGGCGGCGTACAACTGCGCCCGGTCGCCCGGGGTGGTGGTCATCAGTGCGAGCACGCCGACCACCGCGGCGAGGGCCACCCAGGTCAGGTACGGGTAGGCCCACATCCGCACGGTCAGCAGCTCCGGCGACTCGCGCTCCAGCCGGCGGCGCATCCGCAGCTGGGCGACGCCGATGAAGAGCCAGACCACCAGGATCGCCACGCCGGTGGTGTTCATCAGCCAGCTGAAGACGGTGTCCGGCCACCAGTAGCCGGCCAGCACCGCCGCGAACCCGAAGCCGCAGGAGGCCAGCACCGCCGCGCGCGGCACACCGCCGCCGACCCGGCCCAGCGCCCGCGGGCCCTGGCCGCGACCGACCAGCGAGTAGGCCATCCGGGAGGCGCCGTAGATGTTCGCGTTCATCGCGCTCAGCAGCGCGACCAGGACCACGGCCTTCATCACCAGCGCGGCGCCGGGCACGCCCAGCACCCGCAGCACCGTCACGTACGGGCCCTGGCCGACCACGTCCGGGTCGTTCCACGGGACCAGCGTGACCACCAGGGCCATCGAGCCGATGTAGAAGACGCCGATCCGCCACACCGCGGTGCGCACCGCGCGGGCCACGTTGCGCCGCGGGTCGTCGGACTCGGCGGCGGCGATGGTCACCGTCTCCAGCCCGCCGTAGGCGAAGACCGAGGCCAGCAGGCCGGTGACCAGGCCGCTCGCGCCGTGCGGCAGGAAGCCGCCGTGGCGGGTCAGGTTGGCGGTCCCGGGCGCGCTGCCCAGCACTCCGGTGACGCCCAGCACGCCGAGCACCAGGAAGGCCACGATCGCGCTGATCTTGATCGCGGCGAACCAGAACTCGAACTCGCCGAAGTTCTCCACCGCGGTCAGGTTGGCGGCGCAGAAGAAGGCCATGAAGACGCCGACCCAGGCCCAGCCGGGCACCCCGGGCAGCCAGGAGTGCATGATCGAGCCGGCCGCGGTGGCCTCGGCGGCCACTCCGCAGCAGAGCATCACCCAGTACATCCAGCCGGCCGTCAGCCCGGCCCAGGGCCCGATCTCCCGCTCGGCGTGGACCGAGAAGGAGCCGGAGGCCGGGTGCGCGGCGGACATCTCGCCGAGCATCCGCATCACCAGCATCACCAGCAGCCCGGAGAGGGTGAAGGCCAGGATCACCGCCGGGCCGGCCGCGGCGATGCCGGCGCCCGAGCCGACGAACAGGCCGGCGCCGATCACGCCGCCGAGCGCGATCATCGACAGGTGACGCTGCTTCAGGCCGTGGGCGAGCTGCGGCGCGGCCGGCCCGGCGGACCGGGCGTCGAGGTCCGGGGAGGCCGGCGTCGGCGGGGCGGTGGGGGTCATCGGAGATCCAGTCGTTCGCAATACGGACAGCGAAATCCACTATCCGGGATGGGCGGGGCGGGTTCCGGCCGGGTTCACCATCCGGTACGTCCGGTGACTTTCCGTAGTTACCCGACTGCTCGAATGTCGGGCCGGGGAGCGAACCGCACAACCGAAGGCCGGGACCTTTGTCGCTCAGTGGATCGAAACTCAAGGGCCGAGAAGTTAGCGTCACGAACGGTCATTGATCATCCCGGCCCCCAGGAGGGACCCATGGCGCTCGCCACCCCGCAGCCCGCCCGCACCGTGCTGGCCGACCTGCTGCCCGCCGCCGACAGCCGCCTCGGCGGCGCGCTGCGCGAACTCGCCCTGGTGTTCGGCGGTGCCGCGCTGACCGGGCTGGCCGCCCAGCTCTCGGTCCCGGTGCCGGGCTCCCCGGTGCCGGTCACCGGCCAGACCTTCGCCGCGCTGCTGGTCGGCGCCGCCCTCGGCGCGCGGCGCGGGGCCGCCGCGCTGACGGTGTACCTGCTGGCCGGCGCCGCCGGGCTGCCCTGGTTCGCGGCCGGCGCCGATGGCTGGGCGCTGCCGACGCTCGGCTACGTGCTCGGCTTCGTGCTCGCCGCCGCCGTCACCGGTCTGCTGGCCCGGCGCGGCGCCGACCGCGGCCCGCTGCGCACCGCCGGCACGATGCTGCTGGGCAACCTGGCGATCTACGCGGTCGGCGTGCCCTACCTGGCGGCCGCGCTGCACGTGCCGTTGGCCCGGGCGGCCGAGCTGGGCCTCTACCCCTACCTGCCGGGCGACGCGCTGAAGCTGCTGATCGCCACCGGCGCGCTGCCGCTCGCCAGGAAGCTGGCCGGCGACCGGACCTGACGTACTGACGGGGGCTTGGCGGGTGGCGGACCGACGGCGTGCCACACTCGTGCCCATGCGCGTTTACCTGGGTTCCGACCACGCCGGATACGAACTGAAGAACCACCTCGTCGACTGGCTGACCAAGGCCGGCCACGAGCCGATCGACTGCGGTCCGCACATCTACGACGCCGAGGACGACTACCCGCCGTTCTGCCTGCGCGCCGCCGAGCGCACCGCCGCCGACCCCGAGGCGCTGGGCATCGTGATCGGCGGCTCGGGCAACGGCGAGCAGATCGCCGCCAACAAGGTCAAGGGCGTGCGCGCCGCGCTGGCCTGGAGCGAGCAGACCGCCGCGCTGGGCCGCGAGCACAACAACGCCAACGTGATCAGCATCGGCGGCCGGATGCACACGGTGGAGGAGGCGACGGCGTTCGTCGAGATCTTCCTCGCCACCCCGTACAGCAACGAGCCCCGGCACACCCGCCGGATCGAGATGCTGAACGCCTACGAGGCCACCGGCGAGCTCCCGCCGGTCCCGGCCCACCACCCGCAGCAGGGCTGACCGGCGCCGGGCGCCGCACGGGCCGTCAGAACCCGTGCGGCAGCCAGGGCGCCACGTCCCAGGCGAACGCCCGGGCGGCCTCGGCCAGCGCCCCCGGACGCAGCTCGGTGACCAGCCCGGCGGCGGCCAGCGCGGTCAGGCCGGCGCCGCCCAGGTAGGCCGAGCCGAGCTCGCGCACCGCCAGGGCCAGCCCGGCCGGCGCGTCGGTCGGCTCGCAGGCCGCGCCCTTGTCCGGCCCGGCGCTGTGCAGGTGCCAGTGCCCGGTGTTCCACGGGCAGAACTCGTCCCGCACCGCCAGCACCACGTCCACCGGTGCCGCGTACCGCCGCGACCGCAGCGCGTCGCCCACCTCCACCAGCCGGACGAAGAGCGAGTCCACCTGCCGGGGCCGCAGCCGGCGCGGGTCCGACACCAGGTGCAGCAGCGCGTCGTCCAGCGGCAGGTTGGGCACCTGCACGGTCTCGGACAGATCCAGGTCCAGCAGGTACCGCCAGAGCGCGCGCCGGGCGGCGGCGCCGGACGCCGTCACCTCGCGCACGCGCACCACCGCGGCCGGTCCGGCGTCCTGCCAGCGCTCGGCCACCGAGTACCGGGCGTAGCCGAGCAGCTCGCCGTCGGTCCGGTCCTCGGCCAGCACGCAGAGCAGCGGACCGTGCCCGTCCCGCTCGGTCGGCGGGTCGAGCAGCGCCAGCCGCTCCCAGCCGGGCCGCCGGGCCAGCATCCCGGGGCGCAGCGGCACCTGGTCGTGGTAGAGCCGCTCGCAGGCCGTCAGCGAGTCCGCCGGGTCGGCCAGCCGCAGCCGGATCCGGCCGTCCTCGGGGCCCGGCGCGATCCGGATCCGGGCGCGCTCCACCTCCACCCGCAGCTTCCAGCTGGCCAGCCCGTAGCCGTAGCGCCCGTAGATGGCCGGCTCCGAGGCGGTCAGCACCGCCAGCGCCTCGCCGCGCTCGTGGATCTCGTCCAGCTGGTGGCGCATCAGCGCGGTGAGCACGCCGCGCCGGCGGTGGGTGGGCAGCACCCCCACCATGGTGACCCCGGCGGTGGGCAGCACCGCGCCGCCCGGCACGGCCATCCGGAACGAGAAGGCGGCGGCCGTGCCCACCGGCACCTCGTCCTCCCAGACCCCCAGGGCCCGGTCGACCTCGGTCAGGGCGTGCCAGGCGGCCCGGCGCTCGGCGGACTCCACCGAGCCGAAGGCCGTCTCCAAGGCGTCGTACCAGGCCTCCCACTCCTCGGCCGCCAGTGGCCGCAGCGAGAGTGCGTCATGGGCATTGCCAGGGTGTGTCATATGCCACAGCTACCACCCGCCCGTCGCGAGGGCGAGCCCTGCGACCGCCGGGCGCGCCCCGGGCACCTCGGGCGCCCCGGCGCGAGCCGCTGACCTGCGCCCCGAATCGCTCCCGGCCGGCGACCCGCGAGCCCCGCGCACGCTGCCGGTCGCCCGGCCGGAAACGTGCGTCCGCGCAGCCCACCCGTGAACGCCCGTCGACGCGGCGCGGTCCCGGTGGATAGGGTCAAGCCCCATGGCTGGCAGCACGCCGGGCACACCGCCCCAGACGAGTGCGAGGGGGACCGCCGCGACAACGGTCGCGGACCCCCTGACGGTCCGGTTGCGCAAGCGTGTGTACCGGGCCCGCCGCACCCTGCGCCGGACCGGGGTGGACTACTTCCGCGGCGACGCCGCGGACTGGCTCGCCTTCGCGGTGCTGCTCCTGCTGGTGCCGCTGCTGGTGACGCTGAACGTCTGGGTGCCCGGCTGGGTCCCGCCCACCGCCCTGGTGCTGCCGATCCTGGCCGGCTCGCTGCTGCTGCGCCCGGTCTCGCTGGTGCTGCTCTACGCCACCGCCGCGCTCGGCCTGTCCACCGAGTCGGTGATCCACACCGGCGAGCAGGCGGCCAGCGACCGGCCGGAGGCCTACGTCTTCGGGGTCACCCCCGGCGCCGCCCTGGTGGTCGGCGCGGTCGGGGTGGCCGGGCTGCTGCTGGCGCAGTTCCGCAGCCGGGTCGGGGTGCCGTGGCGCAGCGGCGGCTCGATGCTCTTCGACCTGCGCGAGCGGCTGCGGGTGCAGAGCCAGGTGCCGCAGCTGCCGGTCGGCTGGCACGCCGACATGGCGCTGCGTCCGGCCGGCGGCCAGTCCTTCTCCGGCGACTTCGTGGTCGCCGCCCGCACCGGCGGCAGCCGCCGGTTCCTGGAGGTGGTGCTGGCGGACGTCTCCGGCAAGGGGATGGACGCGGGCTCGCGGGCGCTGCTGCTCTCCGGCGCCTTCGGCGGGCTGCTCGGCTCGCTGCCGCCGCACGAGTTCCTGCCCGCCGCCAACGGCTACCTGCTCCGCCAGGACTGGGAGGAGGGCTTCGCCAGCGCCGTCCACCTGGCCCTGGACCTGGACAGCGGGGAGTACGAGCTGCTCTCGGCCGGCCACCTGCCGGGCATGCAGCGGTTGGCCGGGGCCGGCCGCTGGGAGATCAAGGAGGCCACCGAGGGCCCGCTGCTCGGGCTCTACGACGGCGCCAAGTTCGAGGGCGTGCGCGGCCGGCTGGGCCCGGGCGACGTGCTGATGCTGTGCACCGACGGCATGGTGGAGGCCCCGGGCCGGGACCTGGCCGAGGGCATGGACCGGCTGATGGGGGAGGCCGACCGGCTGGTCGCCGGGAGCCACCTGGGCAGCTCCACCGGCGGCGCCGCGGTGCGGCTGATCGAGACGGTGGCCAAGGACATCAACGACGACCGCGCCGTGCTGCTGCTGTGGCGGGAGTGACGGGCGAGCATCCCGGCCGCCGGCTGTCAAGCCGTCATCGCCGATCTTCGGCCAATCTCTGCCACCGCGCCTCACGGGCCGTCGGCATGCGAACGGCCCGCCGGGGCGCCCCGACCGACAGGTCGTCAGGGCGCTTCCGCTATCGTCTCGGGAGGCGGAAACTCGTCTCACAGTGCAGGACTTTCGGCACCTGTCAGGGGCAAGTCCTTTACGCAGTCGGCACGGTCGACCACACTGAGTCCGGGCGGGACTGGCCGGAACTCGGGGGAAATCGGGTGCGTGGTGGTCGGCGGGTGCCGCCTCGGGACCGTCGGGCTGGCCGTGGTCCGCTTCGCCATGACATGAGGAAGTGAGTCCGGGTGCTCTCCGTTTCCGCCCTGGTTCTGTTCGGGATCATTCTGGTCATCTTCATCCGCGGCAAGCAGATCAAGTGGCCGCACGCGATCGTCGCCGTGCTCTTCGGCTTCATGCTCAACCAGTCCGCCCAGCTCTCCAAGCCGGTGCAGGACTTCCTCACCCAGCTCGCCAAGACGCTGAGCAACATCACCAGCTGACGCCGCGCCGGCCGTCGGGACCGGCCGGCCCCCGGGTGCTCAGCGGCCCCGGCGCAGCCCGCGCCACCAGCCGCCCGGACCGCGCCGCCGCGCCGGTCCGGCCGTGTCGGCAGGCCGTCCGGGTGCGGCCGCGGGCAGCGGCGCCTCGGCCGCCCGGGCCGCCGCCAGCGGGCTCCCGTCGGCCGCCAGCAGCACGAACAGCCGCGCCCAGCAGAACCGTTCGCCGCGCGGCCAGTCCAGTGCGCCCAGCGCCCGGGAGGCCCCGTGCGCGACCTCGCCGTTCACCCGCACCTCGGCCACCTCGTCCCCCGAGCGCCCGCCGAGGAACAGCTTCACGCCGTTCAGCGCGGGATCGGTGAGCTCCGGGGCGAGTTCGGCGGCCAGCCGGGCCAGCAGCTGCTGCCCGGCCAGCCAGTCGGAGAGCCGCTCGCGCTGGAAGCCGAAGACGGTGGCCGGCCCCTGCACCGCGTGCCAGCCGGGCAGTCCGGGCAGTCGCAGGTGGTCGCCGTACCGCCCCCGGTGGTCGAGGAGTTCGACCACGGTGGCGGCGGTGGTGGCGGCCCACATCCGGACCGCGCTGTCGAGCTTCTCCTCCTCGGTGGTGCCCAGGCCCGCCGTGCAGTCCCAGACCACCGGGGCGTCCGCGCTGCCCAGCCGCAGCACGAAGCCCAGGTCCACGTGCCCGCCGCCGTCCGCCCCGGCGTGCTCCCGGATCGCCACCGCGGTACTGCCCGGACCGCGGACGATGTCCCCGTCGACGGTGAACTCGCGTTCGAACCTGGCCAGTTCCCGGACGACACCGCGCTGGATGACGGCCCGCCGCTGCTCGGGGTGCACCGCGCCCACCTCCGTTCCCGCTGCTCAGCGGCCCGAACGCGGCGCGTTCGAACCGGGCAGGAGGCTAGCGGGTGCGCGCCGGTGCCGGAAAACGCCGGTGGCCCCGGCCGACCGGCCGGGGCCACCGCAGTGGAGCGGGTGACGAGAATCGAACTCGCGTGACTAGTTTGGAAGACTAGGGCTCTACCATTGAGCTACACCCGCACATCCACTCCCGGCGGTGCCCCGGATGGGACCGGCCGCCGGTGAGGACGGGGAACAGAGTACCTGGTCCGGCCCCCGCTGCGCACGCCGCTTTGCCGTGGCGCCCGGGGCTGCCGGGTCTGCGGAATATCGGCGAGCCGTCGGAGCACGGCGTGTACGCTTCCTCTCGCACAGTGCGGGGTGTGGCGCAGTTTGGTAGCGCGTCCGCTTTGGGAGCGGAAGGCCGTCGGTTCGAATCCGGTCACCCCGACCAGTCAGTTTCGTGGTACCCGGTAGGATGGGCCGCTGGCGGTCATGGCTCCCGAGCCGACCGCCCCAGGGTGACAGAGCCCCCGCCCAGCCCCCTGACCGGGACCGGGCCGCTCGCCGTCCACCCCATAAGGGAGATGCCGCACTCAGGTGGCTCATCACCCGTCTGCCCGGCCCGCGGCCCGCGAGGGAATCGGTCCGGACCAGACAAGCCGACCGCAAGCCCCATAGGAGACCAAACCGTGAAGAGCGCCGTCGAGACTCTGAACCCGACCCGGGTTCGACTCACCGTCGAGGTGCCCTTCGAGGAGCTCAAGCCCAGCCTCGACGCGGCGTACAAGAAGATCAACCAGCAGGTCACGGTTCCGGGTTTCCGGAAGGGCAAGATCCCGGCCCGGGTCATCGACCAGCGGTTCGGCCGGGCCGCGGTGCTCGAGGAGACCGTCAACGACGCGCTGCCGCGCTTCTACACCCAGGCCGTCGACGAGAACAAGGTCGAGGTCCTCGGTCAGCCGGACATCACCGACATCAAGGGCGTCGAGGACCTCGACGCCAACGGCCTGACCTTCACCGCCGAGGTGGACGTCCGTCCGGAGATCACCCTGCCGGACTTCAGCGAGATCTCCGTCGAGGTCGACCCGATCGAGGTCACCGACGAGGACGTCGAGAAGTCGCTGGAGCAGCTGCGCGAGCGCTTCTCGTCGGTCAAGGACGTCGAGCGCGCCGCGGCCGAGGGCGACATCGTGGTGATCGACCTGGAGGCCAAGGTCGACGGTGAGGTCCCCGAGGACGGCACCGCCACCGGCGTGAGCTACGAGATCGGCTCCGGTCGCCTGCTGGACGGCATCGACGAGGCCGTCATCGGCCTGTCGGCCGGCGAGTCGAAGACCTTCAGCACCGAGCTCAAGGGCGGCACCCAGGCCGGCCAGAGCGCCGAGGTCACCGCCGCCGTCACCGCGGTCCAGGAGAAGGAGCTGCCCGAGCTGGACGACGAGTTCGCCCAGCTGGCCAGCGAGTTCGACAGCCTGGAGGACCTGCGCGCCGACTCGCGCAAGCGCCTCGGCCGGATGAAGGAGTTCGACCAGGCCACCCAGGCCCAGGAGCGGGTGCTGGACGCCCTGCTCGCGAAGGTCGAGATCGCCTTCCCGGAGAAGCTGCTGGCGGACGAGATCGAGACCCGCAAGCACAACCTGGAGCACCACCAGCTGGAGCCGATCGGCCAGACCCTGGAGAGCTACCTCGCCGCCCAGGGCAAGACCCGCGAGGAGTTCGACGCGGAGACCGAGGAGCAGGCCAAGAAGGGCATCAAGACCCAGTTCGTGCTGGACGAGATCGTGGCCAAGGAGGAGGTGGGCGTCAACCAGGAGGAGCTCACCGAGCACCTGATCCGCCGCGCCGCCGGCTCGGGCATGACGCCGGACCAGTTCGCCCAGCAGATCGTCCAGCAGCAGCAGGTCCCGCTGCTGGTCGGCGAGGTGGCCCGCGGCAAGGCCCTGGCCCTGGTGGTCGAGGCCGCCACGGTCAAGGACACCAACGGTGAGGTCATCGACTTCGACGAGGACGAGGAGGAGGCCGAGACGGCCGCCGCCGAGACCGCCGTCGAGGCCGCCGCCGAGGAGAGCGCCACCGACGAGGCCTGAGCCCCGCGGTAGTTCGTTTCCGCAGGCCCGGACGCACCCCGCGTCCGGGCCTGCGGTGTTGTGGTACCCCGGCCCACCTGCGCTCACAGCGAACAGTTCTGCGTGGGGGATGGTCGGGACCTGCCTGCGCGTTAGGGTCGACGAAAGCAAGCTAAACCGACTGAGCAGGTGGCTAAGTGACGTTCCCGCAGATGCAGATGCCTGGCCTGATCACGCCGCGCGCCGCCGGTGGCGACGTGCTCGGCGGCCTGGGCGACCAGGTCTACAACCGGCTGCTCGGCGAGCGCATCATCTTCCTCGGCCAGCAGGTCGACGACGACATCGCCAACAAGATCACGGCGCAGCTGCTCCTCCTGGCCGCCGAGCCGGACAAGGACATCTACCTGTACATCAACTCGCCGGGCGGTTCGATCACGGCGGGCATGGCGATCTACGACACCATGCAGTACATCAAGAACGACGTGGTGACCATCGCCATGGGCATGGCGGCCTCGATGGGCCAGTTCCTGCTCACCGCGGGCACCCGCGGCAAGCGCTTCGCGCTGCCGAACGCCGAGATCCTGATGCACCAGCCGTCGGCCGGTCTCGGCGGTTCGGCGACCGACATCCGCATCCAGGCCGAGCAGCTGCTCCGGATGAAGCGCCGGATGTCGGAGCTCATCTCGCACCACAGCGGCCAGACCTTCGAGCAGATCACCAAGGACTCCGACCGCGACCGCTGGTTCACCGCCGAGGAGGCCAAGGACTACGGTCTGGTGGACGAGATCATGCACAGCGCCGCGGACGTCCCCGGCGGCGGCGGTACCGGCGCCTGATCGCCGCGACCGCCCACCCCACCACGTCGGAACGCTTCCGGAGGACACCCGTCATGAACCTGCGCAACACTCCCGCCGGCGAGTACCTCGGCGCCCGTGCCGAGGGCCGCTACATCGTCCCGCGCTTCGTCGAGCGCACCTCGCAGGGCATCCGCGAGTACGACCCGTACGCCAAGCTCTTCGAGGAGCGGATCATCTTCCTGGGCTCCCAGGTGGACGACGTCTCGGCCAACGACATCATGGCGCAGCTGCTGTGCCTGGAGTCGATGGACCCGGACCGCGAGATCCAGATGTACATCAACTCGCCCGGCGGCTCGTTCACCGCGCTGACCGCCATCTACGACACCATGCAGTACGTCAAGCCCGACATCCAGACGGTCTGCATGGGCCAGGCGGCCTCGGCCGCCGCCGTGCTGCTCGCCGCCGGCACCCCCGGCAAGCGGATGGCGCTGCCGAACGCCCGGATCCTGATCCACCAGCCGTACACCGAGACCGGCCGCGGCCAGGTCTCCGACCTGGAGATCCAGGCCAAGGAGATCTTCCGGATGCGCGAGCAGCTGGAGGAGATGCTCTCCAAGCACTCCAAGCGGCCGGTCGAGCAGGTCCGCGAGGACATCGAGCGCGACAAGATCCTCACCGCCGAGGAGGCGCTGGAGTACGGTCTGATCGACCAGATCATCTCCACCCGCAAGGCCTCGCTCACCGACTGAGTGAGCAGCTCCGCCGCGGGCGGGGGTACCGGCCGGTACACCTGCCCGCGGCGGCACGGACGGCATCTGTTCGGTATCAATTCGCCCAGGGCGTAGGGCAGAGCTGTCGAAGACGGCTGATTCTGCCAGTTGGCAGAGTACCGTCGGATACCGAGACCCGACCGCCGAGGTGGCGGTGGCGGTCCACAGCACCAGGCCCCGGAAACCCCGCGGGGCCCCTGGCGAAGGGGAAGCACCTCGTGGCACGCATCGGAGACGGTGGCGACCTGCTCAAGTGCTCGTTCTGCGGCAAGTCGCAGAAGCAGGTGAAGAAGCTGATCGCCGGCCCAGGCGTGTACATCTGCGACGAGTGCATCGACCTCTGCAACGAGATCATCGAGGAGGAACTCGCCGAGTCCTCCGAGGTGCGCTTCGAGGAGCTGCCGAAGCCGCGCGAGATCTACGAGTTCCTGGACCAGTACGTGGTCGGCCAGGACCTGGCCAAGAAGGCCCTCTCGGTCGCGGTGTACAACCACTACAAGCGGGTGCAGGCCGGCGAGGCCGGGCGCAGCGGCAGCGGCCGCGACGACGCCATCGAGCTCGCCAAGTCGAACATCCTGCTGCTGGGCCCGACCGGCTCCGGCAAGACCCTGCTGGCGCAGACCCTGGCCCGGATGCTCAACGTGCCGTTCGCCATCGCGGACGCCACCGCGCTGACCGAGGCCGGCTACGTCGGCGAGGACGTCGAGAACATCCTGCTCAAGCTGATCCAGGCGGCCGACTACGACGTCAAGAAGGCCGAGACCGGGATCATCTACATCGACGAGATCGACAAGGTCGCGCGCAAGAGCGAGAACCCGTCGATCACCCGGGACGTCTCCGGCGAGGGCGTGCAGCAGGCGCTGCTGAAGATCCTGGAGGGGACCACCGCCTCGGTCCCGCCGCAGGGCGGCCGCAAGCACCCGCACCAGGAGTTCATCCAGATCGACACCACCAACGTGCTGTTCATCGTGGGCGGTGCGTTCGCGGGCCTGGAGCGGATCATCGAGGGCCGCTCGGGTGCCAAGGGGATCGGCTTCGGCGCCACCATCCGCTCCAAGCGGGAGAGCGACGCCAGTGACCACTTCCGCCAGGTGATGCCGGAGGACCTGGTCAAGTTCGGCATGATCCCGGAGTTCATCGGCCGGCTGCCGGTGATCACCAGCGTGCACAACCTGGACCGCGAGGCGCTGCTGCAGATCCTCACCGAGCCGAAGAACGCGCTGGTCAAGCAGTACCGCAAGCTCTTCGAACTGGACGGCGTGGAGCTGGAGTTCAGCCGGGACGCGCTGGAGGCGATCGCCGACCAGGCGATCCTGCGCGGCACCGGCGCCCGTGGGCTGCGGGCCATCATGGAGGAGGTGCTGATGTCCGTGATGTACGAGGTGCCCTCGCGTCAGGACGTCGCCCGCGTGGTGGTCACCGGTGACGTGGTCTCCAAGCACGCGATCCCGACCCTGGTCCCGCGCGACATGATCAAGCGCGAGCGCCGGGACAAGAGCGCCTGAGCCGACACCCGGACGCACGGAGAGGGGCCCGCCACCGGCGGGCCCCTCTCCGTGCGTGCGGTGCCGGTTACTTCTTGACCTCGGCGATGGCGCGCAGGTCGCGGGCGTCCTGGGCGGCCTTGTCGAGCGAGGGCGCGGTGCCCTTGAGGGTGGTCTGCATGGTGACCACCAGCACGCTGTTGTCCACCCACATGCAGACCGCGTCGGTCTCCCGGGTGGTGATGGCGTTCTCGCAGCTCATCACGCCGCCGAGCGGGCCGGCGTCCGGGTGGGTGCGCGGGCCGAAGGTGGTGCCGCTGCCGCTGGACTTCGCCGAGCTCTCGAAGCTGCTCCAGAACGAGGTCTCCTCGGTGGACGGCGAGACGATCTTGCCGTAGCCGCCGTAGACCACGATCGCCCGGTCCGAGGTGATGCCGCCGTGGTAGATGGTGCTGACCGTGCCCTGGAGCTCCTTGCTGGCCTGCGGGTCCGAGGTCATGCTGTCCTGCAGCTGCTTGGCCAGCGCGTTGCCGGTGTCGCTGTTCAGGCCCTGGAACTTGTCCGGCAGCACCAGCTTGTGGGTGCCCTCCTTGGAGACGGTGTCGGCCACCGTGCCGACCAGCACGGCCGTGGCCACGCCGATCGCCACGACCACGACGCCGAGGGTGATCCACAGGCCCTTGCGGGACTTCTTCGGCGGGACCGGCGGCGGGTACGCGGCGTACCCGGCCTGGCCGTAGGGCGGCTGGGCCGGCGGCTGGGCGGGCTGACCGTAGGCGGGCGGCTGGGCGGGCTGACCGTAGGCCGGCGGCTGGCCGTAGCCGGGGGCCGAGCCGTAGCCCGGCTGCGGCGGCACCTGCCCGTACCCGGGCTGCTGGCCGTATCCCGGCGGCGTCGGCTGGGCGTACGGATTCTGGTCGGACATCTGTGGGTCCCCTCCCGAGTGCTCTCCAAGCAGGGCTCGTCCGATGATCAGAAGGTCCGTCCGAGCATCGGGCACGCTACCGTACGCCTGCGACGTCCATTCAGGGCCTCGCGGTTCCGTAAACTGTGCGTCGTGACCGACATGACGAACCAGCGCCCCACCGACCTCGCGTCCGGGGACCACGCAGCCGCCCTTCCGACGACCTACGCCCCCGGCGAGGTAGAGGGCGAGCTGTACGAGCGCTGGGTGGACCGCGGCTACTTCACCGCGGACGCGAAGAGCGAGAAGCCCGCGTACACCATCGTCATCCCGCCGCCGAACGTCACCGGGGCCCTGCACCTGGGCCACGCCTTCCAGCACACCCTGATGGACGCCCTGACCCGTCGTAAGCGGATGCAGGGGTACGAGGCCCTGTGGCTGCCCGGCATGGACCACGCCGGCATCGCCACCCAGAACAAGGTCGAGCAGCAGCTCGCCGAGTCCGGCCTGTCCCGGCACGACCTGGGCCGCGAGGCCTTCGTCGAGAAGGTCTGGGAGTGGAAGGAGAACTACGGCGGCCGGATCCTGGGTCAGATGCGCCGCCTGGGCGACGGGGTGGACTGGAGCCGCGAGCGCTTCACCATGGACGAGGGCCTGTCCCGGGCCGTCCAGACCATCTTCAAGAACCTCTTCGACGACGGCCTGATCTACCGGGCCGAGCGCATCATCAACTGGTGCCCGCGCTGCCTGACCGCGCTGTCCGACATCGAGGTGGAGCACGAGGACAGCCCGGGCGAGCTGGTCTCGATCCGCTACGGCGACGGCGACGACTCGATCGTGGTCGCCACCACCCGGGCGGAGACGCTGCTCGGCGACACCGCGGTGGCCGTCCACCCGGACGACGAGCGCTACCGCCACCTGATCGGCCGCACCATCAAGCTGCCGCTGACGGACCGGGAGATCCCGGTGGTCGCCGACGCCCACGTCGACCCGGAGTTCGGCACCGGCGCGGTCAAGGTGACCCCGGCGCACGACCCGAACGACTTCGCCATCGGCCAGCGGCACAACCTGCCCAACCTCACCGTGATGGACGAGTCCGGCGCGATCACCGTGCACGGGCCGTTCCTCGGCCTGGACCGGCTGGAGGCCCGGGCGGCCGTGGTCGGCGCGCTGCGCGAGCAGGGCCGGATCGTCGCCGAGAAGCGCCCGTACATGCACGCGGTGGGCCACTGCTCGCGCTGCCACACCATCGTCGAGCCGCGGCTGTCGCTGCAGTGGTGGGTCAAGGTCGAGCCGCTGGCGCAGGCGGCCGGCGACGCGGTCCGGGACGGCCGGGTGCAGATCCACCCGAAGGAGCTGGAGCGCCGCTACTTCGACTGGGTCGACAACATGTACGACTGGTGCATCTCGCGCCAGCTCTGGTGGGGCCACCGGATCCCGGTCTGGTACGGCCCGGACGGCGAGGTGGTCTGCGTCGGCCCGGACGAGCAGCCGCCCGCGGGCGAGGGCTGGACCCAGGACCCGGACGTCCTGGACACCTGGTTCTCCAGCGGCCTGTGGCCCTTCTCCACCCTGGGCTGGCCGGAGCAGACCGCCGACCTGGCGAAGTTCTACCCGACCGACGTGCTGCTCACCGGCCACGACATCATCTTCTTCTGGGTCGCCCGGATGATGATGTTCGGCCTGTACGCGATGGACGGTCAGATCCCGTTCCACACCATCGCGCTGACCGGCCTGGTCCGCGACGAGTTCGGCAAGAAGATGTCCAAGTCCAACCCGAACGCGGTGGACCCGCTGGACTGGATGGACGCCTACGGCGCCGACGCGGTCCGGTTCACCCTGGCCAGCGGCGCCAACCCGGGCGCCGACGTGCCGATCGGCGAGGACTGGGTCAAGGGCTCGCGCAACTTCTGCAACAAGATCTGGAACGCCACCCGGTTCGCGCTGATGAACGGCGCCACCGTCGAGGGCCCGCTGCCCGCGCCCGAGGCGATGACGGCGGCCGACCGCTGGATCCTGGCCCGGCTCAACGAGACCGTGGCCCAGGTGGACGCGCTCTACGAGGACTACCAGTTCGCCAAGCTCTCCGACGCGCTCTTCCACTTCGCCTGGGACGAGGTCTTCGACTGGTACGTCGAGCTCTCCAAGACCACCCTGGCCAAGGGCGGCGCGCAGGCCGACGCGGCCCGCCGGGTGCTCGGCGAGGTGCTGGACGTGACGCTGCGGCTGCTGCACCCGGTGGTCCCGTTCGTCACCGACGCGCTGTGGACCGCGCTGACCGGTGCCGAGTCGGTGGTCGTGGCCGCGTGGCCGGCGGACAGCGGCTTCCGCGACCCGGCCGCGCTGGCCGAGATCGCCACCCTGCAGCAGGTGGTCACCGAGGTCCGCCGGTTCCGTTCGGACCAGGGCCTCAAGCCCGGTCAGAAGGTCCCGGCCGGGCTGGAGCTGGCCGGCACCGCGCTGGTCGACCACGAGGACGCGATCCGCGCGCTGCTGCGGCTGACCGTGCCGGAGGAGGGCTTCGCGCCCACCGCCTCGCTCGCGGTGGCCGGTGCCACGGTCGCGCTGGACCTGTCCGGCACGATCGACGTGGCGGCCGAGCGCAAGCGGCTGGCCAAGGACCTCGCGGTGGCCGAGAAGGAGGCCGCCCAGACGGCCGCCAAGCTGGGCAACGAGGGCTTCCTGGCCAAGGCGCCGGAGGACGTGGTGGTCAAGATCCGCGCCCGCCAGGCGGCCGCCGAGGCCGACATCGCCCGGATCACCGCCCAGCTGGCCGCGCTGCCGCAGGGCTGAGTCCGCGACCGAGGGCCCCCGCCCGGGGCACCGCGCACCGGGCGGGGGCCCTCGTCGTGGGTCAGCCGGCCAGCGTGGCCGCGTACTCGCAGAGCGCCGAGCGGTGCGGGTGGCCGGTCTTGGCGAGCAGGCTGGCCACGTGCTTCTCCACCGTGCGCGGGGAGATGTAGAGCCGCTCGGCGATCTCCTGGTTGCCCAGCCGGTCCGGCAGCAGCAGGAAGACCTCGTACTCACGCACCGTCAGGCCCTGCCGGCGCAGCTCCGGCGGCACGCCGTCCGAGCCGCTGCGGCGCTGCTGGATGCTGGCGCCGGCGCGGCGCAGCAGGTCCCGGCAGGCGCTGGCCACGGCGGGGACGGCCGCCCCGTGGAAGTACTCCTCGGCGCCGCGCAGCCAGCCGACCGGGTCGCCCCAGCCGTCCGCCAGCGCCGCCTCGGCCACCAGCCGCAGGCCCAGCTGGCGGGCCATCACGAACGGGCGGGCCGCCTCCTGGGCGGTGACCACCGCGTCCAGCGCCTCCGCCACCCGGCCGGCCCGGCCCAGGTGGACCGCGTGCGCCAACTGCCCGAACTGGCGGTTCCAGGGCAGCCCGGCGGCCGCCTCGCCGGCCACCGCCCGGTGCTCGTCCAGGTCGCCGACCCCGGCCAGCGCGCGCAGCAGCGGGCGCAGCCCGTACCGTCCGTTCAGGTAGAAGACGGTGGGGTTGCGGTCCTCCCAGCCCACCGCCTGGTCCAGCTCGGCCAGCGCCTGGGTCCGGTCCTCCTCCAGCAGCGCGCAGACCGCCCGGTTGCCGTGCACCAGCGGCAGCTGCAACGAGCGGTCGCCGTCCCAGCGGCGGAACTCCGCCAGCTCCTGGTCCATCTCCCGGCGCCGGCCCTGGTGCGCGGCCAGCGCGGCCCGGGTGAGCAGCACGTACTGGTGGTTGTCGGCGTTGCGCAGCCGGGCGGTGGCGGCCAGGCAGCGGTCGGAGAGCTCGCGGGCCCGGGGGTACTCGCCGCGCAGCACCGCCTGCATGGCCAGCGAGGCCTCCGCCGAGTGCATCAGCGCGAGCGCGCCCAGGCCCAGCGCCGCCCGGTGCGCGCGCTCCAGCCGGGCCGAGGAGCCGGAGCGCATGAAGTCGTTGGCGCCCAGCCGGACCAGCGCGTCCACCTGCCAGGTGGTCAGGTTGTGCTGGGTGGCCAGGTCCAGGCCGCGCTCCAGGCAGGCGTCGGCCCGGTCGAATCCGTGCTTGCGCTCCAGCAGTGCGATCATCTGCCAGGCCTGGCAGGCGACTTCGGGCACCCCGTTCTGCTCGGCGGCGGCCGCGGCCCGGCGCAGCAGCTCCTCGGCCGCCGCGGTGCGGTCGGCCGGTTCGGCGGTGTCGGGCTCGGCGGCGCCGGCCAGCAGCAGCTGGGCGGTCACCACGTCCACCGCGGGGCGGTGCGAGGCGGAGTCGAACCGGACCAGCAGGCGACGCGCGTAGCTCACCTGGTTGGCGGCCTCCTCCCAGCGCAGCGCACTGGCCGCGGCCCAGGCCAGCCGGGTGTGCAGCGCGGCGGTCCGGGCCGCGCCGAGCGCGCCGGGCCCGGCCAGCGGCAGCTCCTCGGCGAGCGCCTTGGCCCGGTCGTAGTCGCCGGTCTCGATCAGGGTGTAGCCGAGCTGCTCGATCACCCCGGTGCGGTCCGCCGCCCACTGCGGGTCGCTCGCCTCCACCGCGTCCAGCAGGTCGTAGGCGCGCTCCAGCAGGGCGACCGCGGACTTGACGCCGCCGCCCTCCAGCGCGGCCCGGCCGGCCTCGGCGAAGCGCAGCGCGGCCGCCCGGCTGTCCCCGGCGGTCAGTCGCAGCGCCGCGACCCGGCGGCACCACTCGCCCGGCAGCCCGGGGTAGGCGGCCTCGATCGCGTCCGCCGCGCGGGCGGCGATCCGGGTCCGCTCGGCGGGCAGCAGCTCGGCCAGCAGCGCGTCGGTGGTCAGCGCGTGCCGGAACTCGTACCAGTCGGCCACCGGGCCGCTGGCGGAGATCAGCTGGGCGTCGATGCCGGACCGCAGGTGGACCAGCAGCTCGCGGTCGTCCAGGCCGGTGACCAGTTTGAGCACCGGCAGCGCGAACCGGCGCCCCAGCACGGCGGCCGCGTGCAGCAGGTCGCGGCAGTCGGGGCTGAGCCGGGCGGTGCGCTGGGCCACCGAGTGGACCACGGTGCTCGGCACGTCCACCGGCAGCTCGCCGCAGACCTGCCACCGGTCGCCCTCGCGGCGCAGCACCTCGGTGGAGACCATGCCGCTGAGCAGTTCCTCGACCACGAACGGGTTGCCCTCGCCGTCCCGCACCAGTCGCTCGACCACCTGCTCGGGCAGTTGGCCGGCGGCGGTGGCGAGGGCGGCCTCGGCCATCGCGCGGACCTGGTCGGCCGTCAGCGCGCCCGGCTCGACCAGGGTGGCGCTGCGTCGCCGGGCCACCGCGCGGACCAGGTCGTCGGCCGGGCCGGCCTCCGGGCGCAGCGTGACGAGCAGGAAGACCGGCAGGCCCTGGATGTTGTCGCTGAGGTACTCCAGCACCGCCAGCGTCTCGGCGTCGGAGTCGTGCAGGTCCTCCAGCACCAGCAGGCAGCCCTGCTCCTGGTGCTGGGAGAGGTTGCGGCCGACCGCGAGCAGCAGCCGCAGCACCGCCTCGGCGGTCTCCAGCAGCGCGGGCGGCGGGCCGGCCGGCTCCTCGCCGCGCCACTCGGGCAGCAGCACCGACAGGGCCGAGCGGTACGGGGCCAACTCCGGGTCCTGCGGCGGGCCGCCGACCCGGAAGAGCGAAAGCAGCGCCTCGGCGATCGGGCGGAACGGCATGGTGGCACCGGTGGCGACCGCGCGGCCGCGCAGCACCGCCATGCCGGCCGAGAAGGCCCGGAAGGCGGCCTCCGAGACCAGCCGCGACTTGCCGATGCCGGCCTCGCCGCGGACGAAGACCGCGCGGCCTTCGCCCCGGCGGGCGGCGCTGAGCCCCGCGTCCAGCAGGGCCAGCTCACTGCTGCGCCCCACCACCACGGGCGACGTGATGAGCATGTCCGGAGGCTACCTCCGGAACCGGCCGAACCGCCATGGTGACTGCGGTCCGGCCGGTCTGACAGGCGGTCAGGCCCAGGTCAGACGATGGTGACGCTGGTGACGGTCATCGCGCTGACCGACATCTCGGAGGCGCCGTCGTACGTGATCGGACCGATCATCCCGGCCAGCAGTCCGGCCCGGCGGCCCGGCCCACCGCTCTGCCCGAGCTGGATCTCGCCGGCCGGGTGGAAGGAGACGGCCTTCCGGGCGGCGGGGTTCTTCCACGCGCGAACCAGTGCGTCGTCAGTCATGGCGTCCTCCTGGGGGAGCAGGGGTGGCTGGCTGCAGCAGCAGCACGGACGGAATCCGGGGCCGGAATCCGAGGCGGAGCAGTTGGTGGCCGATACCGGCCAGGCCCGACAGCAGTCCGGGACTGCTGAGGCCCTCGGGAGTCCCGCAGCGCGGGCCGAACCGGTCGAGACAGGCGAGCAGGGTGCCCGCCCGGGTGTGCAGCGCGGTGGTCAGCGGACCGTCCGCCGCGCCGGAGAGGAGAAGGTCCAAGGTGCCGGCCTCGCCGTGGCAGAGGCTGTGGTCGGCGGCGATCGGGCGGCGCGCGGCCCGGCGCAGGGCGCGGTCCAGCAGCGCGGCCAGTTCGGGGTCGGTGCGGTGGGCACCGCTGTCGGCGATCGCCAGCGCGACGCCGTCCAGCGGGTCGCACCAGCCGGTGCCGGTGCGGTGCGCCCCCGCGTCGACCGGCGAGCGGTCGGCCTGCCGCGCGGCGGCGCGCAGCCGGTCCAGCCCGGCCCGGGCGTACTCCGGGCCGCCGCCGGCCGAGGCGAAGCGCAGCAGGGCCAGGCCGGCGCCCGCGTCGCCCTCCCGCAGGCCGTGCCCGAAGGCCTCCCGCGGCTGGGTCAGCAGGCGGTCGGCGAAGGCGCCGGCGACGGTGAGCGCGTGGTCGGGCCCGCCGTCGGCGTGCACCGCGACCAGCGCGGCCAGCGCCCCCGCGTCGCCCTCCAGCACCCCGCCGCTGCCGGCCGCACCGGCGCCGGCCAGCTCGGTGAGCCGGACCGCCAGGCCCAGCCAGTCGGCGATCGTCCGGTCGTCCAGCAGCACCGCCAGCTGGCCGAGCGCGTAGCTGATCCCGCCCAGGCCCGCGAAGCCGGCACCGATCTCGGGCAGCTGCTGCGGGTGCGCGGCCAGCGCGTTCAGCAGGGCCGGCACCGGGGCCAGCGCCCGGCGGGCCTGCGTCGCGTAGCGCGGCACACCGGTCAGCGCGGCCAGCTGGGCGAGGAAGAGCGCGGTGCCGCAGTAGCCGTGCGGCAGGCCCGCACCCAGCGGCAGCAGCGCCCAGTTGCGCTCGTCCAGCGGCTCCAGGCCGAGCCAGTTCACCCGGCGGCCGTCGTCGTGGCCGGCGGCCAGGATCCGGTCGGCGATCGCGCAGGCGGCGGCCAGCAGGCGCTCGGGGTCGGGCACGGTGGCCACCCCGGGGCCCGGCTCGGCGGCCGGCGCGCCGGGGGCGGTGTCGCCGTCCCGGACCGCCAGCGCAGCCTGGATCACCCACTCCTGGTCGAACCGGTCGGTGCCGCCCATCCGCTCCAGCCGCTGCTCGGCCCAGTCCAGCCCGGAGCCGAGCACCGGGGCGGCGGTGACGAACCCGCCGATCCGCAGGCCGGTCCGGCCGGCCCGCGCGGTGACCAGCGGCACGTCGCCGCGCCACAGCTCGGCCAGCTCCGCGCCGACCAGCGGGCGCTGGGCGGGGTTGTGGGCCGACTCGCGCCAGAGCGTGTCCAGCAGGTGGTCGCGGTCCAGGCCCTCGCGCAGCGCGTCCGGGTGGCAGGACTCGTCCAGCAGGGTCGCGTACCGGGCGGTGTCGCGGACCAGCACCCGGGTCGGGCAGTCGGCGAACCGGGTCAGCAGCTCGGCCAGTTCGGCCCGGTGCGCGGCGATCGCCTGGTAGCCGGCCCGGTAGCCGCCGAGCAGGGCGTCGGTGTGCCGCGCCGGGTCGGCGTCGACGCCGTCCAGCCGGGGCCGGTTGGCGCCGCCGCGGCTGACGCCGGCGGTGCGCACCAGGTGCATCTCGTCGGTGGCGGCCCCGGCCCAGTCGGCCACCTGGACCGGCAGCGTGACGCCCTTGTCGCCGCCCAGGCCGGACAGGTCGAGCACGCCGTCGGCGCCGTAGCGCAGCACCGGCAGCAGCGCGGTGCGCCGCACCGAGTCCTCCAGGGCGCCCAGCGCCGGGTCCTCGGCGGCGACCCGGGGGCGGACCAGCGCCGGGTGGCAGAGCGTCTCCAGGTCGACCAGCACCGGCTGGTCGGCGCAGGCGAGCAGGTTCTCGTAGTGCAGGTCGGTGCCGCCCAGGGTGTGCACCAGGGCGAGCAGCGCACCGAGCCGGCGGTAGAAGCGGCGCACCTCGGCGCGGTTGCGGCAGGGGGCGGCGGTGGCGAACTCGACCCAGCCGTAGCCGTCCCGGGCCAGCACCGCCAGGGCGCGCGGCTGCAGGTCGGGCAGCTTGGCGCCGAGCCACGCCAGGGTCTCGTTGAACCGGGCGTGCAGCTCGACCGGCCGCGGCTTGTAGACGAGTTCGGCGCCGTGCTCGAAGCGCAGCAGCGCGACGGTGCGCCCGTGGTCGTGCCGGTCGCCGCGTCCGGTCTCCACCGAGACCAGTCGGCCCGGGTCGCCGCCCGGCAGCAGGCCGGCGACCAGCTCGGTGCGGTCGGCGGCCAGCCGGCCGAGCAGTTCGGTCCAGGCCGCCGCGCCCTGCTCGCAGGTCTGGGCGAGCAGCCGGGCCAGCACCGGGTACTCGGTGAGCAGCGCGCGCAGCGCCGGACGCTCGGCCGAGCGGCGGGTGAAGTCGGCGAACCGCCGGGCCGGGGTGTCCCCGTCCAGCCGGCCGGTCACCCGGGCGACGTTGAGCTCCAGCACCAGGGTGCGCCGGGCGGTGCGGACCAGCGCGGCGGTCAGCTGCTCGGTGAAGCAGGCGCGCACCGCCGCCAGGTCGACCAGCTCGGCCAGCTCCGGGCCGGCCGGCAGCCGGTCGGCGGCCAGCGCGGTGAACGGGGCCAGCACCAGCGCGAAGCCGGTGGCCCAGTCGAGCTCCTCGGCCGGCGCCGCGACCCGCTCGGGGGCGGCGGCCAGCACCTGCTCGGTGAAGGCGGCCCAGGACGGGACGGCCACCCGGGCCGCCAGCTGCTCGGCCGGCTCGGCCGCCAGCGCCGCCAGCTGGGGCTCGGTCAGCCCGAGCTCGGCCAGTCGGGCGGCGAACTCGGCGGGGCCGGCGTAGTCCGCCGCCCAACGCTTCGTCAGCTCCGCCTCGCCGAGCGGCAGCTGCGCGGGCAGCGGCAGTCGCTCGGCACGGCTGAGACCGCGGGTCCACCACAGTGTCCCCGGCTCGTCCGTCCCCATCTCCGTCATGCCGATGAGGTTGCCAGCGCGCACCCCCCACCCTCCATGGGGGCGCGCCCCCATATTCAGGGGTGGGTAGGGGACATGGGGGTGGGGGCCGCTGGTCGGGGGCGGAATGCGGGGGCTCGCCCCCATGGGAAGCGCGGCGGCGCCGGGCCAGGCTCGGTGCCATGCAGAACAGTGCGCGTTGCGATCGCAACCACGATGTGCGGATCACCGTGCTGGGCCCGGTCGGGGCCACGGTGGACGGGGCGGCGGCCCGGCTCGGCGGCCGCCGCCCCCGGGCCCTGCTGGCCGCCCTGCTGGTGGCCGACGGCTCCCTGGTGACGGAGGACCAGCTGATCGACTCGGTCTGGGAGGACCAGCTGCCGGCCAAGCCCCGCCAGGCGCTGCACACCTACGTCGCGGACCTGCGCCGGGCGCTGGAGCCGGACCGCCGGGCCCGCCAGGAGCCGCTGGTGCTGCTGCGCCACCCGGCCGGCTACGCGCTGGCGGTCGGCCCGGAGCGGGTGGACACCCGGCGCTTCGTCGACCTGGTGGCCGCGGGCGTGGCGGCCGCCACCGCGGCCCGTCCGGCCGAGGCGCTGGCCCAGGTGGACCAGGCGCTGCGGCTGTGGCGCGGACCGGCCTTCGCCGACCTGGCGGACTCCCGGTTCCTGCGGGCGGAGATCGGCCGGCTGGAGGAGTGCCGCTCGCTGGCCCGGGAGATCCGGGTGGCGGCCCGGCTGGGGCTGGGCGAGCACCGCCAGTCGCTGGCGGAGAGCCAGGAGCTGGTCACCGACTACCCGCTGCGGGAGTCGGCCTGGGCGCTGCGGGTGCTGACGCTGTACCGGTGCGGCTGGCAGGCCGAGGCGCTGCAGGCGCTGGGCACCGCCCGCCGGGTGCTGCGCGAGCAGCTCGGCGCGGACCCGGGGCCCGAGCTGGCCCGGCTGACCGAACGCGTCCTGGTGCACGACCCCGCCCTCGCTTGGCACTGCTGACCGGACCCCCAGTCCAGCAGCCGCCACTGGGGAACCACTGGGAAACCGGTGCGAAGCCGTCCGGACCGATTAACCGCTGAATTCCCCGGATAGCCAAGAATCGATCAGGTTCGCATTCTTTTCAGGCACAACCCGCGGCCAGGTCCGATGACCGGAGAAGGTGCGCCGTATACGGTGTGCTGCAGCCCCGGGCTCAGGATTTCCGTCTGGAACAGCCCGGTCCGCACAAGCGGCGACGGGAAGGCATGGCATGACGCGAGCGCACACTACGGCCGGCGAACTCCCCGCGCAGCGGGTCGAGGAGGCCAAGGGACGGGCCGCGAACCTGCTGCTCGCGTTCCGGCACGGCAACCAGCTCGCGTTCGACGAGGCGCTGGACCGCCTGCTGCAGGACCAGGACGAGCGCACCGTGCTCACCATGCTGGCCTGGATCGCCGCCGAGGCGGTGCGCAAGGCCTACGCCCCCGAGGTCGGCGACCGGGTGCTCCGCTCGCTGGCGCGCCGGGCCCCGCAGAGCGAGATCGGGGTCGCCGTGGACGAGGAGTCGGCGGACGCCGCCCGGCTGATCGCGGCGGTGCGCGGGGGCGACGTGGCGCAGGTGCGGGAGCTGGTCGCCGCCACCGCGGACACCACCTTCCTGCTCGGCGGTCTGCTCCAGGGCGTGGCGATGATGCTGCCGCTGGTCCCGGAGGAGGAGGTCGACCAGGTGCTGCGCGAGCTGAGGATGCGTCAGGCCGCGGTGCCGGCCGGGGTCTGACCCGGGGCGCGGCGCGCGGCCGTCCGGGCTGGTCCGGGGCCCTTTCCACGGTGTGCCGAATTGCTGACTTTGCCGACTGTTTACCCGGCGGCACAGGCCGCCGACCGGCGCCGCGACGAGCGGCCGGGGCGCGCGCGGTGCGGGCCCGCGCACTCCGTAGACTTGGCGGCGTGAGCAGCAGCGCCGGGCCGAACCCGTACACCATCCGCCCCAGCAGTGCGGACTCCACCGACCAGCCGGCCGCCCTTCGCGAGATCGAGGCGGAACTGGCCAAGCGGTGGCCGGAGAACAAGATCGAGCCCACCCTGGCCCGGATCAACGCCCTGATGGACATCCTGGGCCAGCCCCAGCGTTCCTATCCGGCGATCCACATCACCGGCACCAACGGCAAGACCTCCACCGCGCGGATGGTGGAGCAGCTGCTCGGCGCCTTCGAGCTGCGCACCGGGCGGTACACCAGCCCGCACGTGGAGTCGGTGACCGAGCGGATCAGCCTGGACGGCCAGCCGATCAGCGTCGAGAAGTTCGTCTCGACGTACCAGGACATCGAGCCGTACATCCGGATGGTCGACGAGCAGCAGCCGATCGCGCTCTCCTTCTTCGAGGTGCTCACCGGCATGGCGTACGCCGCCTTCGCCGACGCGCCGATCGACGTCGCGGTGGTCGAGGTCGGCATGGGCGGCAGCTGGGACGCCACCAACGTGATCGACGCGGCGGTCTCGGTGATCACCCCGATCTCGCTGGACCACACCGACCGGCTCGGCTCCACCACCGGCGCGATCGGCAAGGAGAAGGCCGGCATCATCAAGCAGGGCGCCGTCGCGGTGGTCTCGCAGCAGCCGCTGGACGCCGCCCAGTCGATCCTGCAGCGCGCCGTCGAGGTGGACGCCACGGTGGCCCGCGAGGGCATGGAGTTCGGCGTGCTGCACCGCGAGGTCGCGGTCGGCGGCCAGCTGGTGACGCTGCGCGGGCTCGGCGGCGCCGAGTACGCCGACCTCTTCATCCCGCTGCACGGCGAGCACCAGGCGCACAACGCCGCGGTGGCGCTCTGCGCGGTGGAGGCCTTCTTCGGCATCGGCGGCGCCCGCGAGGGCTCGCTCGACATCGACAAGGTCCGCCAGGCCTTCTCCGGGGTATCCTCCCCGGGCCGGCTGGAGGTGGTCCGGCGCAGCCCGACCATCGTGCTGGACGCCGCGCACAACCCGGCCGGCGCCCAGGTGACGGCGGCCGCGATCGGCGAGTCCTTCGGCTTCACCCGGCTGATCGGCGTGATCGCCGCCAGCGGGGACAAGGACGTGACCGGCCTGCTGGAGGCGTTCGAGCCGGTGCTGGCCGAGGTGGTCGTGACCGAGAACTCGACCCACCGGGCGATGCCGGTGGACCGACTGGCCGCCCAGGCGGTCGAGGTCTTCGGCGAGGACCGGGTGGTGGTCGAGCCGCGGCTGGACGACGCCATCGAGGCCGCGGTCACGCTGGCCGAGGAGGAGGGCGACCTCGGCGGTGCCGGGGTGCTGATCACCGGCTCGGTGATCACCGTGGGCGAGGCCCGCCTGCTGCTCGGGAGGAAGTGAGCCATGCGCACGCTCTGCTCGTCCACGCTGATCGGCGAGGTCTTCGTGATCCTCTTCGCCGCCTGCGTCGCCATGCGGATGACGGACGTCTCGACGGCGGTGATCTGGACCGTCAGCGGGGTGGCGATGCTGCTCTGCGTGCTGCTCTGCGGCGTGATCACCCGGCCGGGCGCGGTGGCGGTCGGCTGGGGGCTGCAGGTCGCGCTGATCGCCGGCGGCCTGCTGCTGCCCACCCTGTACGGGCTGGGCGTGGTCTTCGCCGGGCTGTGGTGGTGCTCCGTGCACTACGGCCGCAAGATCGACGCCATCCGGGCCGAGCGGGCGGCCGCCGGGGCCTGACCGGGCACCGACCGTTCGCTCACCCGAGGTAACCTCTGGGCCGGTGGCTTACACCAATCCGTCCCGAATCGCATGGAGCCGCACCGTGACCCAGCGCACCCTCGTCCTGCTCAAGCCCGACGCCGTCCGTCGCGGCCTGGCCGGTGAGATCATCAGCCGGATCGAGCGCAAGGCCGGCTGGCAGCTGGCCGCGGTCGAGCTGCGCACCTTCGACCGGGCGACCCTGGAGCAGCACTACGCCGAGCACGTCGGCAAGCCGTTCTACGAGCCCCTGCTCACCTTCATGAGCGAGGGCCCGTCGATCGCGCTGATCGTCGCGGGCGAGAACGTGATCCCGGGCGTGCGCGCGCTGGCCGGTGCCACCGACCCGCTGCAGGCCGGTCCGGGTACGATCCGCGGCGACTTCGCCACCATCACCCGGGAGAACCTGATCCACGCCTCCGACTCGCCCGAGTCCGCGGAGCGCGAGATCAAGATTTTCTTCCCCGCGCACGCCTGAGCGAACGCGACGGCGGAACTCTGCGGCTGACGCCGGGTCGGTCAGGACGGCCCGGCTCAGCCAACTGTGGGAATCTGATCCTCAAATATGGAACCGGGCGCGCCGACACGGCGTCCCAATGCCGGAAGAACTGATTCGGCGACGGAGAATGGACGCCATGCCCACCCCGCCGACGAGTTCGCCGGGCGTGGCTACGATGGAGGCACTCGGTGGGCCCCAGGGTCTGCCCCGCAGTCCCCGCACCGCTGTGCAGTGCACCGGTGTGAGGGTCAACTCCTCGCCCAAGACATCCAGTTCGGGAAGGCGTTCTACTCCTCATGGCCAACAACCTGTCGTTCATCGGCCGTGACCTGGCGATCGACCTCGGCACTGCCAACACGCTGGTGTACGTCAGGGGCAAGGGGATCGTCCTGAACGAGCCGTCAGTCGTGGCGGTCAACACCAACACCGGCGGCATCCTCGCGGTCGGCTCCGAGGCGAAGAAGATGATCGGGCGCACGCCCGGCAACATCATCGCGATCCGCCCGCTCAAGGACGGCGTGATCGCCGACTTCGAGATCACCCAGCGGATGCTGCGGTACTTCATCCAGAAGATCCACCGCCGCCGCTACCTGGCCCGCCCCCGGGTGGTGGTCTGCGTCCCCAGCGGCATCACCGGCGTCGAGCGCCGCGCCGTGGTGGAGGCCAGCCACCTGGCCGGCGCCCGCCAGGTGCACATCATCGAGGAGCCGATGGCCGCCGCGATCGGCGCCGGCCTGCCGGTCCACGAGGCCACCGGCAACATGGTGGTGGACATCGGCGGCGGCACCACCGAGGTGGCGGTGATCTCGCTCGGCGGGATCGTCACCGCGCAGTCCATCCGGGTGGCCGGCGACGAGCTCGACAACGCGATCGTCCAGCACATCAAGAAGGAGTACTCGCTGCTCCTCGGCGAGCGCAGTGCCGAGCAGATCAAGATGAGCATCGGCTCGGCCTACGGCTCGGAGACCGAGAAGGACGAGCACGCCGAGATCCGCGGCCGCGACCTGGTCAGCGGCCTGCCGAAGACCGTGGTGATCTCCGCCGCCGAGGTCCGCGAGGCGATCGACGAGCCGGTCAACTCCATCATCGACGCGGTGAAGACCACCCTGGACCAGTGCCCGCCCGAGCTGGCCGGCGACGTGATGGACCGCGGCGTGGTGCTCACCGGCGGCGGCGCGCTGCTGCGCGGGCTGGACGAGCGGCTGCGCCGGGAGACCGGCATGCCGATCCACATCGCGGAGAACCCGCTGGACTCCGTGGTGCTCGGCTCGGGCCGCTGCGTGGAGGAGTTCGAGGCGCTCCAGCAGGTACTGGACGCGCAGCCGCGTCGTTAGTACCGGTGCCGCGCGCGATCGACGCAGCACCCACCGGTGCGGGTCGAGAGCGCCGGGGCACGAGACCCAGGGGCGGCGGTGGGCCGGCGCGACGCCGGTCCGGCCGACCGCCGCGACACTTCCAGACCGGCCGTCAAGAAGGGGCAGCACCGCCGCCGTGAGGGACACACGAGAGAGCCGACTGCTGCTCATCCTGCTGGTGGCCGTCGCCTTCGCACTGATCACCGTGGACATCAAGGGAGGTGAGACCTCCCCGCTGAACGGCGCCCGCAAGAGCGCCGCCGCCCTGCTCGGCCCGGTCGAGCGGGGCGCCGCCGGCGCCGTGGACCCGATAGCCCGCACGGTCCGCGCGATCCGCGACTCCGGCACCCAGCAGCAGCGGCTGGACCAGATCGGCGCCGAGAACACCGAGCTGCGCCAGCGGCTGGCCTCCTCCGACACCGCCACCGGGCGCACCAAGCAGCTCGACGACATGCTGCGCACCGCCGGCACCGGCGGATACACCGTCAAGGCCGCGCAGGTGATCGCCATCGGCGCGGCCCAGGGCTTCTCCTGGACCATCACCATCGATGCCGGCAGCGACGACGGCATCGAGCGCGACATGACGGTGATCAACGGCGAGGGCCTGGTCGGCCGGGTCACCACGGTGGCCCCGACCACCGCCACCGTGCTGCTGGCCACCGACCCCGGCTTCACCGCCGGCACCCGGATGGAGGGCAGCGGCGAGATCGGCTTCGCGGCCGGCCAGGGCGCCAGCCCCATGAAGGTGCAACTGCTCAACGGCAAGGCGCAGGTCAAGCCGGGGGACCGGCTGGTCACCTTCGGCTCGCAGAGCGGCCGCCCGTTCGTGCCCGGCGTGCCGGTGGGCAAGGTGCTCAGCGTGGAGGCCACCCCGGGCGAGCTGACCAAGACCGTCCTGGTCCAGCCCTTCGTCTCGTTCACCCGGCTCGACCTGGTCGGGGTGGTCGTGGTGCCGCCGCGCACCGACCCGCGGGACGCGGTGCTGCCGCCGGCCCCCAGCGCCGCCCCGACCCCGAACGCCGCCGCACAGCCGTCGCCGGTGGTCGCGCAGCTGCCCGCCCAACCCACCGCCACCGCCAGCAAGACCGGAGGGAACTGACCGATGGTCGTCAAGCGTGTCGTGCTCGCGGGCGTGCTGGTCCTGCTCGGCCTGGTGGTCCAGGTCAGCGTGCTGGGCCGGCTGCAGCTGCCGGGGGCGACCCCGGACCTGCTGATGCTGGTGGTGGTCGGCCTGGCGCTGGTCTGGGGCCCGGGGGCCGGCTGCACGGCCGGCTTCGGCGCCGGCCTGCTGGCCGACCTGGCCCCGCCCTCGGACCACGCGATCGGGCGCTACGCCCTGGTGCTCTGCCTGGTCGGCTACGCGGCCGGGCTGCTGCGGGCGGAGCCCGGCCGGCAGCGCTCGGTGTTCGTCCCGCTGGTGGTGGTGGCCGGCGCCGCGGTGGTCTCCACGGTGCTGTACGCGGCGGTCGGCGCGCTGGTCGGCGACACCGCCGCCCGGCACGTCGGGCTGACCGGACTGGTGTTCAGCGCGCTGCTGTACGACCTGCTGCTGGCCCCGTTCGTGGTGCCGGTGGTGATGCTGCTGGCCCGCCGGATCGACCCCGGTGCGGTGGGCGAGGTGACCGGCTCGGGTCTGGGCACGCTGGCCCGCTACAAGACCACCCGCGAGCCCTCGGCGGTCGGCCCGTCCGCCCGCAAGAAGCGCGTCCCCGGCCTCTGACGACCCGCTAGGCAGGAGTTCCTTCCCCGTGAGCAACATCCCGGAGACCGGCCGCACCCGCCGCGTGACCATCCGTCTGGTGGTGCTGCAGATCCTGGTGCTCTCGCTGCTCGCCACCCTCGGCGGGCGGCTCTGGTACCTGCAGATCCGCAACGGCAGCGAGTACACCGCCAAGGCGTCCAGCAACCACATCCGCGAGGTGGTCGCCCCCGCCGTGCGCGGCGAGATCCTGGACGCCAACGGCAAGGTGCTGGCGGGCAACCAGACCAAGCTGGTGGTCTCGGTCTCGCGCACCTCGCTGCTGCAGCAGAAGGACCACGGCAAGGCGGCGCTCACCCGGCTGGCCCAGGTGCTGGGGATGGCCCCCAAGGACGTGCAGGACAAGGTCCGGCTCTGCGACGCCAAGACGCCGCAGCCGTGCTGGAACGGTTCGCCGTACCAGCCGATCCCGGTGACCGACCAGGCCACCACCCAGCAGGCGATGCAGATAATGGAGCGCCGCGAGGACTTCCCGGGGATCACCGCCCAGCCCACCGCGCTGCGCCAGTACCCCGCCCCGGACGGGGCCAACGCGGCCCAGGTGCTCGGCTACCTCTCGCCGGTCACCGACGACGAGGTGAGCAAGACCGCCGACAAGACCGGCCGGGACCGCTACCTGCCCTCCGACCAGATCGGCCGGGCCGGCCTGGAGTCGGTCTACGACAACGACCTGCGCGGCACCACCGGGGTGGACCGGCTGGAGGTCGACAACCTGGGCCGGGTGATCGGCTCGGCCGGCAACACCCCCGCCCAGTCCGGCAACAACGTGGTCACCAGCCTCGACTCGCGGGTGCAGAAGGTGGTCGAGGACAACCTGGTCCAGGCCATGAACGACGCCCGCACCCAGTTCGACAAGGAGACCAACAAGAACTACGTCGCGGACTCCGGCGCGGCCATAGTGATGGACGTGCACACCGGCCGGATCATCGCGATGGCCAGCGCGCCGACCTACGACCCCAACCTCTGGGTCGGCGGCATCTCGGCCAAGGACTACGCCAACCTGACCAGCCAGGACAGCAACGTCCCGCTGCTCAACCGGGCCATCCAGGGCCAGTCGGCCCCCGGCTCCACCTTCAAGGTGGTCTCCACCTCGGCCGCGGTGCTGGCCGGCTACTCGCTGGACGGCCACTACCCCTGCCCGCAGAGCATGACCATCGGCGGACGCGAGTTCAAGAACTTCGAGGGCGAGCAGTTCGGCGACATCTCGTTGGAGAAGGCGCTGGAGATCTCCTGCGACACCGTCTTCTACGGCCTCGCGTACGACCAGTGGATGAAGGACGGCGGGATCAAGCCGAAGAACCCGGCCGACTGGTTCTACAAGACCGCCCACCAGTTCGGCCTCGGCGCCAAGACCGGCGTGGACCTGCCCGCCGAGGTCACCGGCCGGGTGCCGGACCGGCAGTGGAAGCAGGACTTCTACACCGCCAACAAGGACGCCTGGTGCAAGCAGGCCGCGGGCGGCGGCACCGACTTCGCCACCCAGATCGCCCGCGAGAACTGCGTGGACGGCAACGTGATGCGCGCCGGTGACTCGGTCAACTACGCGATCGGCCAGGGCGACACCCTGGTCACCCCGATCCAGATGGCCCGGATCTACTCGGCGCTGGCCAACGGCGGCACGCTCTACCAGCCGAGCGTGGCCAAGGCGATCGTCACCCCCAGCGGCCAGCTGGTGCGCGACATCGCGCCGGTGGTGTCCGGCAAGCTGCCGGACGACCAGAAGACCCTGCAGTACATCGACCAGGCCACCGCGGGCGTCATCACCAGCGGTACCGCCGCCTGGAAGTTCGTCGGCGCCGGCTGGCCGCAGGACAAGATCCAGCTGCACGCCAAGACCGGTACCGCCGAGGTCTACGGCAAGCAGACCACCTCCTGGCTGACCACCTACAGCAAGGACTACGCGGTGGTCATGACGATCAGCCAGGCCGGTACCGGCTCCGGCGGCTCCGGTGACGCGGTGCGCAAGATCTACCAGGCGCTGTACGGCGTGGACGACAAGGGCGCCATCGACAACGCCAAGGCGCTGCTGCCCACCCCGCAGACCCAGCTGCCCAAGTTCAACCCGGACGGCACCGCGCAGCTGCAGCAGGCCTCGTACACCCTCGACTACCCGACCCCGGCGCCGGGCCGGCCCGCCTTCGCCGCCGACCTGGTCGCGGTGGAGCCCCGCACCACCGGAAGGAGCCGGGCATGACCTCCTCCTACGGGTCGTACCGCCCGCTGCGGTTCGCCCCGCAGCGCAGCCCGCTGGCCCGCGCACTGGCCAAGGACGCACCGCTGCGGCGGATCGACTGGATACTCGTGCTGGCCGCGCTGGCGCTCTCGCTGGGCAGTTCGCTGCTGGTCTGGTCGGCCACCCGCGGGCGCGACTCGCTGACCCACGGGGATCCGCAGTACTTCCTCTACCGGCACCTGACCAACCTGGTCATCGGCCTGGTGCTGTTCGGGGTCGCGGTGGCGATAGGGCACCACCGGATCAAGGCCGCGGTGCCGGTGCTGTACGTGCTGGCGGTCCTGATGCTCTTCGCCACCCTGAGCCCGCTCGGCTCGACCATCAACGGGGCGCACTCCTGGATCCAGTTCGGCGGCGGCTTCTCCATCCAGCCGGCCGAGTTCGCCAAGCTGGCGATCGTGCTCGGGATGGCGCTGGTGCTCTCCTCCCGGGTGGACTCGGGCGAGCGCGAGATGCCCACCGACATGAGTGTGCTGCAGGCGCTGGCGGTGGCCGGCTTCCCGATGTGCGTGGTGCTGCTGATGCCGGACCTCGGGTCGGTGATGGTGATGGCGGTCACCACGCTGGGCATCCTGCTGGCCTCCGGGGCGCCGAACCGCTGGCTGATCGGGCTGATGGCGGTCGGCGGCCTGGGCGCGGCGGCGGTGTGGAAGCTCGGGGTGCTGAGCAAGTACCAGATCGACCGGTTCGCCGCCTTCGCCAACCCCAAGCTGGACCCGGCCGGCGTGGGCTACAACACCGCCCAGGCCCGGATCGCGATCGGCTCCGGCGGCCTGACCGGCAAGGGCCTGTTCCACGGCACCCAGACCATAGGGCAGTTCGTCCCGGAGCAGCAGACCGACTTCGTCTTCACGGTGGCCGGCGAGGAGCTCGGCTTCGTCGGCGGGCTGGTGCTGATCTCGCTGGTCGGCGTGATCCTCTGGCGGGCCTGCAAGATCGCCCGGCAGGCCACCGACCTGTTCGGCACGATCGTCTGCGGCGGCGTGATCACCTGGTTCGCGTTCCAGTCGTTCGAGAACATCGGGATGACCCTGGGGATCATGCCGGTGGCCGGCATCCCGCTGCCCTTCGTGAGTTACGGCGGGTCCTCGATGTTCGCCGGCTGGATCGCCATCGGACTGCTGCAGGCGGTCCGCACGCAGCGGCCGATAGCGGGCTGAGCGGTGCGCACGGGGCTCCCCCGACCTCGGCGGTCGGGGGAGCCCTTTCGGTCGCGCTACCCTTGAGGGTCACCCCTTCCGCTCTCACAGAGGGTTACGCCGCATGCCAGTCGAATCGGTCTTCCCACGCCTGGAGGCCCTCCTCCCGCACGTCCAGAAGCCGATCCAGTACGTCGGCGGCGAGCTCAACTCGACCGTCAAGGAGTGGGACTCCTGTGACGTCCGGTGGGCCCTGATGTACCCGGACGCGTACGAGGTCGGTCTGCCCAACCAGGGCGTCATGATCCTTTACGAGGTGCTGAACGAGCGCGAGGGCGTGCTCGCCGAGCGCACCTACAGCGTCTGGCCGGACCTGGAGAAGCTGATGCGCGAGCACGGCGTCCCCCAGTTCACGGTCGACGCGCACCGCCCGGTGAAGGCCTTCGACGTCTTCGGCCTGTCCTTCTCCACCGAGCTCGGCTACACCAACATGCTGGCCGCGCTGGACCTGGCGGGCATCCCGCTGCACGCCGCGGACCGCACCGACGAGGACCCGGTCGTGCTGGCCGGCGGCCACGCCGCGTTCAACCCCGAGCCGATCGCCGACTTCATCGACTGCGCGGTGGTGGGCGACGGCGAGCAGGCCGTGCTGGACATCACCGAGATCGTCCGGGCCTGGAAGGCCGAGGGCCGCCCGGGCGGCCGGGACGAGCTGCTGCTGCGCCTGGCCCGCACCGGCGGGGTCTACGTGCCCCGGTTCTACGACGTGGAGTACCTGCCGGACGGCCGGATCGGCCGCGTGGTGCCGAACGCCCCCGGCGTGCCGTGGCGGGTCGCCAAGCACACCGTGATGGACCTGGACGAGTGGCCGTACCCCAAGCAGCCGCTGGTGCCGCTGGCCGAGACGGTGCACGAGCGGATGTCGGTGGAGATCTTCCGCGGCTGCACCCGCGGCTGCCGGTTCTGCCAGGCCGGCATGATCACCCGTCCGGTCCGCGAGCGCAGCATCACCGGCATCGGCGAGATGGTCGAGCGCGGCCTGAAGGCCACCGGCTTCGAGGAGGTCGGCCTGCTCTCGCTGTCCAGCGCCGACCACACCGAGATCGCCGACCTCACCAAGGGCCTGGCGGACCGCTACACCGACGACAAGATCGGTCTGTCGCTGCCCTCCACCCGGGTCGACGCCTTCAACATCGACCTGGCCAACGAGCTGACCCGCAACGGCCGCCGGTCCGGCCTGACCTTCGCCCCCGAGGGCGGCTCGGAGCGGATCCGCAAGGTGATCAACAAGATGGTCTCCGAGGAGGACCTGATCCGCACGGTCGGCGCCGCCTACGGCAACGGCTGGCGGCAGGTGAAGCTGTACTTCATGTGCGGCCTGCCCACCGAGACCGACGAGGACGTGCTGCAGATCGCCGAGATGGCGAAGAACGTCATCGCCAAGGGCCGCGAGGTCACCGGCACCAACGACATCCGCTGCACGGTCTCGATCGGCGGCTTCGTGCCGAAGCCGCACACCCCGTTCCAGTGGGCCCCGCAGCTGGGCGCCGAGGAGACCGACGCCCGCCTGGCCAAGCTGCGCGACGCGATCCGCGGCGACCGCAAGTACGGCAAGAACATCGGCTTCCGCTACCACGACGGCAAGCCCGGCATCGTCGAGGGCCTGCTCTCCCGCGGCGACCGCCGGATCGGCGCCGTCATCCGCGCGGTCTACGAGGACGGCGGCCGGTTCGACGGCTGGCGCGAGCACTTCTCCTTCGACCGCTGGATGGACTCGGCCGAGAAGGGCCTGGCCGGCACCGGCGTCGACGTGGCCTGGTACACCACCCGCGAGCGCTCCTACGAGGAGGTGCTGCCCTGGGACCACCTGGACAGCGGCCTCGACAAGGACTGGCTCTGGGAGGACTGGCAGGACGCGCTGGAGGAGGTCGAGGTCGAGGACTGCCGCTGGACCCCGTGCTTCGACTGCGGCGTCTGCCCGCAGATGGACACCCACATCCAGATCGGCCCCACCGGGCAGAAGCTGCTGCCGCTGACCGTGGTCAAGGCGCCCGAGCAGCAGGGGTCGCCGGCGTAGCGGACGGTGCCCCGGCCGGGTCGGGCGGGGCGGCTCACGTGCAGGAGTTCGGCGGCCGGGGCGTGGTTCCCGGTCGCCTCCTGTCCTCTCCGGTCGACCCGCCCGCGACCGGAGTAGCCTCGAAGGCGTCCAGGGCATCCCGCATCCCGGTACTCGTTCCGGCTTCGTTCTGGGTGAAGGACAGGCCGGCGGCCCCGGGCGGGCGGCCGGAGACGGGAAGCGGTGAACACCGTGACCACTCACCCCCCGCAGGCGACCCGGGCCGGCCGAGGCCTCACGGTGGCCGACGCCATGGAACCCTTCGACTACCAGATCACCGACGACAGCAGCATCGACCGGGCCGACGACATCCTCCGCAGCGCCGACCTGGACTACCTGCTGGTCCGGGACCACAACGGCCGCTGCGAGGGACTGGTCACCCGCACCAGCCTGCAGCCGTTCCTGACCCACCTGTGGTACGCCGAGCGGACCGCGATCAGTGCCACCACGCACCAGCGCGGCCCGTTCGCCTGGCCGACCATGGGCCTGCGGCTGGCCGCGATCGCGATGCGGATCAGGCACCTGGCGGTCTGGCCCGTCGTCGACGACGACGGCTACCTCCTCGGGGTCATCACCGCGGACCGCGCCACCGGGCTGCTCGCCGCCGCGCCGGCCTGAGCCGCCGCGCCCGGACACGTGCCGATCCGCGCCGGCGGTCCCCCCGATGCCACACGGGAACGAGCCTGAGATGGACGACGGGCAGCAGCAGGACCGCCCGGGCGACGACGACGTGCGGGCCCAGCGGCTGACCGAGCAGCTGCGGACGGCGATCGAGGACGCCGACGCATCCGTCCTGGTCCTGGCCCGCGGTGTCCGCGCCGCGCACCGGGCGCAGGTGTGGCGGGTGCTCGGGCACTCCTCGTGGTCGGCGTACGCGCTGGCGGAGTTCGGCATCGGCCGCCCGACCGCCTACCGGCTGCTCGACCTGGCGGACCTCGCCGGAGCGATCGAGACCACCGTCCGGCGCGAACTCGGGCGGTCCCACGCCTGGGACGGTTCCGGCCCGGTGCTGCCGGTGCGCGCGGTGGTCGAGCTCGGGGGCCGCACCGCGGAGCTCACCGACCTGCTCGCCGACCGGCTCACCGATGCCCACCGGGAGGCCGGCGGCGCCGTGCTCCCGGTCGGCGAGGTCGGCAGGATCGTCGCCGCCGCGGTCGCGGAGGTCAGCACCAGCCCGGACGTCCCGGCCGCGGAGCTGGCGACCGGCCCCGCCCCCGACGGCGCCACCGAGGCCTGGCGCCAACACGTGACCGCCAGGTGCGACCTGATCGCCCAGCAGCGCGCGGCCCAGCACCGGATCGGCCTCCTCGCGCTGGAGGCGGTCCCGGCCTACCTGGCGGACCGTCAGTACGAGGACGTACTGACCCGCGTCGCCGACGACATCGGTGTCACCACCGCCGAGGTGCTCGCCTGCCGCCGGTACGCGATCTCCGGCGACGCCCGGGCGATGGACGGCTGGTAGACCGCCCGCCGCGCCGGGACGGTTGCGGCGCCGGTTCTGCGCGCACGACGTTCTCCGGCTGTCGGCCGCCCGCGCCCTGGTCGCCTCGCGCGAGCCGCTCCGCAGCACCGCACCGGTCAAGCACCGACCGGGCTGCCCGAGCGCGTACCCTTGCACCTTGACAGAGTCCGGTGCCCAGCCCCGGACCAGGCTTCTCACGAAGGACTGAGTGACTCTGGCACGCCGCACGCCCGACGGTCCGCCTCCCGCGCCGACGGTGCAGCGCATCCGACTGCGCTACACCAAGCGGGGCCGTCTGCGCTTCACCAGCCACCGTGACTTCCAGCGCGCCTTCGAGCGGGCGCTGCGCCGCTCCGCCGTGCCGATGGCGTACTCGGCCGGCTTCACGCCGCACCCCAAGGTGTCGTACGCCAACGCCGCGCCCACCGGCGTGGCCAGCGAGGCCGAGTACCTGGAGATCGGCCTGGCCGACTTCCGGGACCCGCAGGAGCTGCGCGCCCAGCTGGACGAGTCGCTGCCCACCGGGCTGGACGTGGTGGACGCCGTCGAGGTGCGCACCCCCAACTTCGTCGAGCGGCTGGAGGCCTCGCTCTGGGAGCTGCGGCTGCCGCAGGTCGGCGACGAGGAGGCGGCCCGGGCGGTCGCCCTCTTCCTGGCGGCCGACGAGGTCCAGGTGGAACGGCAGACGAAGAACGGGCTACGGGTCTTCGACGCGCGCGGGGCGGTAGCCCGTCTGGAAGCGGTCCCGGCCCAGGTCGGCGTTGGTCCGCTCGGGGAATCCCCGGCCACCTCCGATGTTCGTACCGGTCATGCCTGTGCGATACTGCGGCTGGTAGTACGACACGCCACACCCGCCGTACGACCAGACGACGTCTTGTCCGGTCTTCGTGCGACGGCCGACCTCGCGCTGCCGGTCCCCGCTGAGGTGACCAGGCTGGCGCAGGGGCCGCTCGACGAGGAGACCGGCACGGTGACCGACCCGCTGGCGCTCGACCGCGCTGCGGCCCCGGCCGTCCCATCGGAGACGGCCGTAGAGCCGCAGGCCGCAGCGTCCGCCTAGCGGGCGGAGGCGAGAGCCGGATTAACCACCCGGCTCTGCGCGCTCCAGGGTTCCCGCGGCTCCCCAGGGGAGCGAGCGTCGTCGCGCACTGGCCGTTTCACCGCGCCGCCCTTAGGGCCGGCGCGGGGGCCCGCCCCGGGAGCCACCCTGGGTTGTGGGGCCGCGCAGCTTGCGAAAACCTGAGAAGAACTGGTCAGACCAGAAGACTTTCGACACCCCGCACCTGCGGGGCGCCGAGCGAGACTACGAGCCCCTGTGCGGCTTCGCGTCCGCACGGCGGCGCCGTTGGAGAGTCGCCCCGGGCGCCGAAACACCCCCGGGCCGACCACCGGTGCCCGGCCGTGCCCGGCTGCGGAGCCCGGGGGCCTGACGGGAGATCCACCCGCATGCCTGAGAACGAGAACGAGAACAGCGATTCGCAGCAGATCGGCGATGCCGCCCCGCCGCGCCGTCGGCGCCGTGCGGTGTCCCGCCCGGCCGGCTCCCCGGACGGAGCCGCGCTCGCCGCGGAGACCGTGATCCCGGTGGCCGACGAGCCGGTCGCCGCCGCTGCCGAGCCGGTGGCCGAGGAGGCCCCGGTCGAGAAGCCGGTGCGGGCCCGCCGCACCCGCAAGCGGGTCGAGGCCCCGGTCAGCAGCCCGGTGGTCGAGGAGCCCGTCGAGGAGCCCGCCACCGAGGAGGAGGCCGCCGAGGAGGAGGCCGAGCAGGCCGCCGCCGAGGCCGCGCCGGAGCCGGCCGCCGCGCCCGCCCCCGAGCCGGAGCACCAGGAGGGCCACCGGGTCCGCCGCCGCGCGGTCCGCCCGGCCACCGCGATCTTCCAGGCCCCGGTCTTCCAGGAGCCCGCCGCCTACGTCGCCCCCGCCGCCCAGGCCCCCGCCGCCGCCCAGGCCGCCACCGTCGAGCCGGCGGCCCCCGCCGCGGCCGCCGCCCCGGCTGCCGAGCCCGCCACGGGCCAGCACGAGGACGAGTACGAGTACAGCGGTGTGGGCCGCCGCCGCCGGGTCGGCCGTGCCGCCGTCCGGGTGACGCCGGCGCCCGCCCGCAAGGCCGAGCAGCCCGCCCGCAGGGCGGAGCAGCCGGCCCGCCAGGCCGAGCAGCCGACCCGCCCGGCCGAGCAGGCCGTCGAGGCGCCGGCCGAGGCCGCGCCGGTGGCCGGCCCGGAGCAGGAGGGCGACTGGGAGGAGGACGGCCGTCCGTCCTCGCGCCGCCGCCGCCGCGGTGGCCGTCGCCGCCGCCGGGGCGAGAGCGAGGAGCCGGAGGCCGAGGTCCAGCTGACCGAGGAGGCCGGCGAGCCGCTCGCGGTCGAGGTCACCGAGCCCGCCGACGAGGAGGCCGACGAGGACGAGGACGAGGGCGACCTGGCCACCGGCCTGGCCTCCTCGCGCCGCCGTCGCCGCCGTCGCCGCCGCAGCGGTGAGGGCGCGGCCGAGGGCGGGGAGGGCGCCGAGGACGGTGTCCGCACGGTCGTGAAGGTTCGCGAGCCGCGCCGCCGTTCCAGCGAGCCCTCGTTCGACCCGGACGAGGTGCAGTCCATCAAGGGCTCCACCCGCCTGGAGGCCAAGAAGCAGCGCCGCCGCGAGGGCCGCGAGCTGGGCCGCCGCCGGGTGCCGATCATCACCGAGGCCGAGTTCCTGGCCCGCCGCGAGTCGGTGGAGCGGGTCATGGTGGTCCGTCAGAACGGCCAGCGCACCCAGATCGGCGTGCTGGAGGACGGCGTGCTGGTCGAGCACTACGTCAACAAGGAGCAGGCCACCTCGTACGTCGGCAACGTCTACCTGGGCAAGGTCCAGAACGTGCTGCCGTCGATGGAGGCCGCCTTCGTCGACATCGGCAAGGGCCGCAACGCGGTGCTGTACGCCGGTGAGGTGAACTTCGGTCAGCTCGGCCACAGCGGTCCGCGCCGGATCGAGTCGGTGCTGAAGTCGGGTCAGTCCGTGCTGGTGCAGGTCTCCAAGGACCCGATCGGCCACAAGGGCGCCCGGCTGACCAGCCAGATCTCGCTGCCCGGCCGCTACCTGGTCTACGTGCCCGAGGGCTCGATGACCGGCATCAGCCGCAAGCTCCCGGAGAACGAGCGGGCCCGCCTGAAGCAGATCCTCAAGAAGATCGTGCCGGACGACGCGGGCGTGATCGTGCGCACCGCCGCCGAGGGTGCGAGCGAGGAGGAGCTCACCCGCGACGTGCAGCGCCTGCAGTCGCAGTGGGAGGAGATCCAGAAGAAGGCGGCCGGCGGCAACGCGCCGACCCTGCTCTACGGCGAGCCGGACATGACCGTCCGGGTGGTCCGCGACATCTTCAACGAGGACTTCACCAAGGTCATCGTCTCCGGCACCGAGGCGTGGAACACCATCCACGAGTACGTCACCTCGGTGGCCCCGGACCTGGCCGAGCGGCTGCAGCGCTGGACCAGCGACGTGGACGTGTTCGCCACCTACCGGATCGACGAGCAGCTGATGAAGGCGCTGGACCGCAAGGTCTGGCTGCCCAGCGGCGGTTCGCTGGTGATCGACCGGACCGAGGCGATGGTCGTGGTCGACGTCAACACCGGCAAGTTCGTCGGCCAGGGCGGCAACCTCGAGGAGACCGTCACCCGCAACAACATCGAGGCGGCCGAGGAGATCGTCCGCCAGCTGCGGCTGCGCGACCTCGGCGGCATCATCGTGATCGACTTCATCGACATGGTGCTGGAGTCCAACCGCGACCTGGTGCTGCGCCGCCTGCTGGAGTGCCTGGGCCGGGACCGGACCAAGCACCAGGTGGCCGAGGTCACCTCGCTGGGCCTGGTGCAGATGACCCGCAAGCGGGTCGGCCAGGGCCTGCTGGAGTCCTTCTCCGAGCCGTGCGTGCACTGCAACGGCCGCGGCGTGATCGTCCACATGGAGCAGCCGAGCTCCGCGGGCGGCGGTGGCGGCCCGGTCGGTACCGCGGGCGAGGGCTCCGGCTCGGGCAAGCGCCGTCGCCGGGGCAAGGGCGGGGCCGGGCACGAGGAGGCCGCGCCGGTCGCCGTCGAGCCGCACGAGCACGAGCACGAGCACGAGCACGAGGAGTTCGAGCTGGTCGTGCCGGACGAGGCCGAGGCCGCCGAGGTGGCCGAGGTCGTGGAGCCGGCGGTCGAGGCCGTCGAGCAGCCCGGCCCGGCGGTGGAGCCGCAGGTCGAGCCCGAGGCGGTCGAGGCGCCCGCGCCGGCCGCCCGGACCCGCCGTCGCGCGGTCCGCAAGGCGACCGCCCCCGCCGGTGCGCCGGCCGAGGCGGAGATCGTCGTGCTGCAGTCGCGCGCCGAGGCCGTGATGGAGGCCGCGCTGGCCGCCGCCGCGGTGGCCGCCGAGGAGTCGGCGCCGACCGCCGAGGTCGAGGCCCCGGTCGCCGAGGAGGCCCCGGCCGAGGAGCCGGCCGCCGAGGAGGAGGCCCCGGCCCCCAAGAAGCGCGCCGCCCGCAAGACCGCCGCGAAGAAGACGACCGCCGCCAAGAAGACCACCGCGGCAGCGGCCAAGAAGACCACCGCCCGCAAGACCGCGACCAAGCGGACCAGCGCGGCGGCCAAGAAGGCGGCTGCCGCCGAAGGTGAGACGGCAGCAGAGTGACCCTGTGGGGTGTCAGGGGGACCCGGTCCCCTTGACACCCCCGGTACGGCCCGGTTTGCCCGCAGGGCGGCCGGTCCGTATTCTTGACCCTCGGCGTGTTTGCGCCACGCTCCCGAGCACCTCACCTCCCGGAGCCCTTCGCGAGAAGGCCCTGGGGGAGGCCCCTGTGTCCATACCCAGGTGGCTGGCATCGGAGAGTTCCGAACCGAGAAGGAAAGCAGGTACCGCATGTACGCGATCGTTCGCGCCGGCGGCCGCCAGCACAAGGTCGCCGTCGGCGACGTGCTGGAGATTGACCGCGTTGACGTCAAGCCGGGTGGCTCGGTGGAGCTCTCGACCATCCTGGTCGTCGACGGTGAGGCCGTCACCTCCGACCCGTGGGTGCTGGCCGGTGTGAAGGTCCACGCCGAGGTCGTCGACCACACCAAGGGCGAGAAGATCACGATCCTCCGCTACAAGAACAAGACCGGCTACCGTCGGCGCCAGGGTCACCGCCAGCGCCACACCGCCGTCCGCATCACGAGCATCGACTCCGCGAAGTAAGTAAGGGGACAGCGAGATGGCACACAAGAAGGGCGCAAGCTCTACCCGCAACGGTCGTGACTCGAACGCCCAGCGCCTCGGCGTGAAGCGCTTCGGCGGCCAGGTCGTCAGCGCCGGCGAGATCCTCGTCCGCCAGCGCGGCACCCACTTCCACCCGGGTGCGGGCGTCGGTCGCGGTGGCGACGACACCCTGTTCGCGCTGACCGCCGGTGCGGTCCAGTTCGGCACCCGTCGCGGCCGCAAGGTCGTCAACATCGTGGCCGTCGAGGCCTGATCCAGCTCTTCCGCTGGATCCCATGCAGGGTGGATCGGGTTCCCCGGTCCACCCTGCGTGTTTCTCCACCCTTTCCCTCGCCCCAGGAGGCACCGCTCATGACCACCTTCGTGGACCGCGTCGAACTGCACGTCGCCGCGGGTAACGGGGGCCACGGCTGCGCCTCCGTGCACCGGGAGAAGTTCAAGCCGCTGGGCGGACCGGACGGCGGCAACGGCGGCGAGGGCGGCAGCGTCACCCTGGTGGTCGACGCCAACGTGACCACCCTGCTGGAGTACCACCACTCGCCCAAGCGCAAGGCCGGCAACGGCAAGCCGGGCGCCGGCGGCAACCGCACCGGGGCCAACGGCGAGGACATCGTGCTGCCGGTGCCGGACGGCACCGTGGTGCTGGACAAGCAGGGCAACGTGCTCGCCGACCTGGTCGGCCACGGCACCACCTTCGTCGCCGCCGCCGGCGGCCGCGGCGGCCTGGGCAACGCGGCGCTCGCCTCCACCCGGCGCAAGGCCCCCGGCTTCGCGCTGCTGGGCGAGCCGGGCGAGGCCCGCGACATCGTGATGGAGCTCAAGTCGGTGGCCGACGTGGCCCTGGTGGGCTACCCGAGCGCCGGCAAGTCCTCGTTGATCGCGGTGCTCTCCGCGGCCCGGCCGAAGATCGCCGACTACCCGTTCACCACCCTGGTGCCCAACCTGGGCGTGGTCACCGCCGGCGAGACCGTCTACACGGTCGCCGACGTGCCCGGCCTGATCCCGGGCGCCAGCCAGGGCAAGGGCCTGGGCCTGGAGTTCCTGCGCCACGTGGAGCGGTGCAGCGCGCTGGTGCACGTGCTGGACTGCGCCACGCTGGAGCCGGGCCGCGACCCGCTCACCGACCTGGAGGCGATCGAGACGGAGCTCGCCCAGTACGGCGGCCTGGACGACCGGCCGCGCCTGGTCGCGCTCAACAAGGTGGACGTGCCGGACGGCCAGGACATCGCCGACCTGACCCGGGCCTCGCTGGAGGAGCACGGCTACCGGGTCTTCGAGGTCTCCGCCGCCTCCCGCAAGGGCCTGCGCGAGCTCAGCTACGCGATGGCCGGCATCGTGGCCGAGGCCCGCGCGGCCAAGCCGGTGCAGGAGTCGACCCGGATCGTGCTGCGCCCGGCGGCGGTGGACGACGCCGGCTTCACGGTCACCGAGGAGGACGGCGCCTACCGGGTGCGCGGCACCAAGCCGGAGCGCTGGGTGCGCCAGACCGACTTCAGCAACGACGAGGCCGTGGGTTACCTGGCCGACCGGCTGGCCCGCCTCGGTGTCGAGGAGCAGCTCTGGAAGGTCGGCGCCCACGAGGGCGACACGGTCATCATCGGCCCCGACGAGAACGCCGTGGTCTTCGACTGGGAGCCGACCATGGCGGCCGGTGCCGAGATGCTGGGCCGGCGCGGCGAGGACCACCGGTTCGAGAGCCCGCGGCCGGCGGTGGACCGCCGCCGCGAGAAGCAGAAGGGCCGCGACGCCGCCGAGGCGGAGTACCTGGCCTTCGAGGCGCTCTCCTCCGGCCGCCCGGCCGAGATCGGCGACGACGAGGACGAGTAGGGTCCGCCGCTGGTCCCACGCGGTGGAACACGATGTGGTCCGGCCCGGTTCATCGCGTAGATTGCGCGGGGACCGGGCCGGACGAGCAACAGGGACAGGGCGATGACCGAGCAGACACTGCGTCAGGACGTACTGGCGGCCCGGCGGATCGTGGTCAAGGTCGGCTCCTCCTCGCTCACCACCGCGGCCGGCGGGCTGGACGCGGACCGGGTGGACGCGCTGGTGGACGCGCTGGCCAAGCGGCTGGGCGAGCCGGGGGCGCCGGAGATCGTGCTGGTCTCCTCCGGGGCCATCGCGGCCGGGCTGGCCCCGCTCGGGCTGGACCGCCGGCCGAAGGACCTGGCCCGCCAGCAGGCCGCCGCCAGCGTCGGCCAGGGCCTGCTGGTGGCCCGCTACACGGCCTCTTTCGCCCGCTACGGCCGCCGGGTCGGCCAGGTGCTGCTCACCGCCGAGGACGCCAGCCGGCGCTCCCACTACCGCAACGCCTACCGCACCCTGGACCAGCTGCTGGCGATGGGCGCGGTCCCGGTCGTCAACGAGAACGACACCGTGGCCACCGCCGAAATCAAGTTCGGGGACAACGACCGGCTGGCCGCCCTGGTCGCCCACCTGGTCCGGGCCGACCTGCTGGTGCTGCTCTCCGACGTGGACGGCCTCTACGACGGCGACCCGAGCAAGCCCGGCACCCAGCGGATCGCCGAGGTGCACGGCCCCGCCGACCTGGCGGGCATCGAGATCGGCAGCGCCGGCAAGGCGGGGGTCGGCACCGGCGGCATGGTGACCAAGGTCGAGGCGGCCCGGATCGCCACCGGCGCCGGCATCCCGGTGGTGCTCACCGCCGCCCGGCACGCCGCCGACGCGCTGGCCGGGCGGCCCACCGGGACCCTGTTCACCCGCACCGGCGCGCGCACCGCCGACCGGCTGCTCTGGCTGGCCCACGCCTCCAGCCCGCGCGGCGCGCTGCACCTGGACGAGGGCGCGGTGCGCGCCGTGGTGGAGGGCGGCAAGTCGCTGCTGCCGGCCGGCGTCACCAAGGTGGACGGCGAGTTCACAGCGGGCGATCCGGTGGACCTTCTTGCCGAAAACGGCCACATCGTGGCCCGGGGGCTGGTCAACTTTGATGCGAGGGAGTTGCCGCGCCTGCTGGGCCGGTCGACGCGGGAGCTGGCCCAGGAGCTCGGTGCCGCCTACGAGCGCGAGGTCATCCACCGGGACGACCTGGTGGTGCTGCGCGGCTGACGGCCCGTCGGGTCGACGGGCCGTCGGGTCGGCGGTCCGGTGCGGCACTGGCCAGCGTCGAACAGGAGGCCGCGGTGGGACCCAGGCGCGACCAAGCGCTGTCCGGGAGGGGTGAGCGGGAGTCGGGGGCGGTGGTCCACCGGCTCTTCCCGCCGCTCGCCCGGACCGAGGAACCGGAGGCCGGACGGCTGTGGCACGTGGTGCTCAGCCTGGCCGGCGAGGTGACCCCGCTGCCCGTCCTGCGGGCCGGCCTGGAGCGGCTGGCGCACGACCACTCCTTCTTCCTGACCGCCCGCTACGCGGCCGACCACGCCGAGATCCGCTACTGGGAGCAGGCCCGCGACCTGCACGACGCGGCCGCCATCGCCCTGCGGCTGTGGGGCGAGCACAAGGTCACCGCCAAGCTGCCGCCGTGGGAGATCGTCGGGCTGGAGGTGGTGGACCGGGCCACCTACCACCAGCGGGTGGCGGAGGGCTTCGGCGAGCCGACCGGGCAGCTGGGCGGCGTGCACCCGTACTGAGGCCGGGCCGTCTCAGCGGGTGATCTCCGTGCCGACCGGGGCCGGTCAGTCGATACCCTTCAGGGCATGACCATCGACAGCCCCGTCCTCGCCACCGCGCGGCGCGCCCGTACGGCCGCCGCCGCACTCGCCCCGCTGCCGCGCTCGGCCAAGGACGCCGCGCTGGCCGCGATCGCCGACGCCCTCGTCGCCCGCACCGCCGAGCTCACCGCGGCCAACGCCGAGGACGTGGCGCTGGCCCGGGAGGCGGGCACCGCCGAGTCGGTGATCGACCGGCTCACGCTGACCGGGGAGCGGATCGCCGCGATCGCCGCCGACGTGCGCAAGGTCGCCGGGCTGCCCGACCCGGTGGGCGAGGTGGTGCGCGGCTACACCCTGCCGAACGGGCTGGACGTGCGTCAGGTCCGGGTCCCGCTGGGCGTGGTGGGCATCATCTACGAGGCCCGCCCCAACGTCACGGTGGACGCCGCCGCGCTCTGCCTGAAGTCGGGCAACGCGGTGCTGCTGCGCGGCTCGGCCTCCGCCTACCGCTCCAACACGGCGTTGGTGGCCGTGCTGCGGGACGCGGTGGCGGGCGCCGGACTGCCCGCCGACGTGATCCAGCTGGTCCCCGGCGAGAGCCGGGAGTCGGTCACCGAGCTGATGCGGGCCCGCGGCCTGGTGGACGTGCTGATCCCGCGCGGTGGGGCCTCGCTGATCAAGACCGTGGTGGAGGGATCCACCGTCCCGGTGATCGAGACCGGTACCGGCAACTGCCACGTGTACGTGGACGCGCGCACCGACCTGGCGATGGCGGTCGGCATCCTGCTCAACTCCAAGGCCCAGCGGGTCAGCGTCTGCAACGCGGCCGAGACCCTGCTGGTGCACCAGGACGTGGCCGAGGAGTTCCTGCCGCTCGCGCTGACCGCGCTGGCCGAGGCCGGGGTCACCGTGCACGGCGACGAGACGGTGCTCAAGCTGGCCGCCGGCTCGCCCGCCACCGTGGTGCCGGCCACCGACGAGGACTGGGGTGCCGAGTACCTCTCGCTGGACCTGGCCGCCGCCGTGGTGCCCTCGCTGGAGGCCGCGGTGGAGCACATCCGGCAGTGGTCCTCCGGCCACACCGAGGCGATCGTGACCACCTCGCAGGCGGCCGCCCGCCGGTTCACCCAGCTGGTCGACGCGACCACGGTGGCCGTCAACGCCTCGACCCGGTTCACCGACGGGGGTGAGTTCGGTTTCGGTGCCGAGATCGGCATCTCCACCCAGAAGCTGCACGCCCGCGGGCCGATGGGCCTGCCGGAACTGACCTCCACCAAGTACATCGTCACTGGTGACGGTCACGTGCGCGGCGCCGCGACGCCGACCGTGGGCGGCCGACCGGAGCAACCGCGGGCGCCGCGGGCCAACACCACGTCAGGCCAAGTGCCGGGAGCCACAGACAAATCGCGCCCCCGGTAATACGCTGATTCCCGTGGCTGAGGATGTGGGGGGCTCGCCGTACTCCGACGGCGACGACCACGGTGCAGCGGACGACGAGTTCGCCACCGTGGTCCTTGACGAGGCGTTCGTCCGGTCCGCCGCGGTGCACGAGCCGAGTGCGAGAGAGCGTCAGCTCGCCGCCGCCGAGGCCCGCAACGAACTCGACCCCGGGGTGCCGGTCCGCTCCCGCGAGCCCGGCGGCGACCACTACGACGGACTGCCGCTGGAGCTGCGCCCGCACCCGCTCGGGCTCGACGACGACCGGATCTACACCGACCCCTGGGTCGGTGGCCGGGGCCGGCGGCGCCGCGCGGTGCGCTGGCCGGGCTACGGCGCCCGGGCCGAGTACAGCGCCCGGCAGGTCGCCCAGCAGCGCTGGCACCGGCCGCTGGCCTGGGTGCTGGTGATCGTGATGGGCGTCAGCCTGGTCGCGGTCGCGGTGGCCGCGGTCTACCGCGGCGGCGGCGCGCTGCCGGGCCGCCAGCCGGCCGTGGCCCCCACCGGAGCGGCTTCCCCGGCACCCAGCGGGGTGCACGCGGACCCGGCCGACCTGCCGGTGCCGCAGCCCGCCGGATGAGCCCTGCCGGGCGGACCGAAAGGTGCCCCCGGGGCCTCGTACCGGGCCGGTCCCCGGCTCTACCCTTGATACATGGGTGACCCGGGTGAGCCTCCGGAGGGTGCGCCCGAGGGCGGTTCCGGAAGCGATGACGAGTACCGATCCGTCGTCTTCGACGAGTCGTTCGTCCGTGCTGCCCGGATCACCGAGCTGTCCGCGGACGAGCGCCTGGGCAGTCACGCACCGCACCCGGTGCGGCACAAGCTGGGCCTGGGCGCGCTGGCCTCGCTGCCGCGGCAGGCACTCACCCTGCTACTGCTCGTGGTGCTGGCCTTCGGGGCCGCGGTGTACTTCGGCGTCACCGCCCCGCAGCGCGAGGCGGCGCACGGCGGCGGCACCCAGCTGACCGCCGCGCTGACCGCGCTGAGCGGCACCGACCCGCCGCCGACGGTCGACCCGAACAACCCGTTCGGCACCCTGCCCGCCGGCGCGGGCTACGCGGACGGCACCGCGGGCCTGGGGCTGCCCGCCGTCAAGGCCGGCACCGCCCACTTCAGCCAGTCCCAGGTGACGACCGCGCTGGACACCGTCCGGCGCTACCTGGAGGCCTCCGAGCTGACCCCGTCGGTGCTGGTGGAGGGGGAGACCTCACCGGTGCGCCAGCTGCTCGCCCCCGCCGAGCAGAGCCAGTTCGACGCGGCCGCGGCCGCCCCGGCCGACGACCAGCACCACGCGCTCACCGGCTGGATGGTCCGGTTCGACCCGATGAAGGTGGCGCTGGCCACCGACACCGTGAAGGTGGCCGGGTCGGTCGGCGTCACCGAACTCGACCCGTCCACCCTGGAGATCACCGGCGACCACACCCTGGTGTACGCGCTGCGCCCGGCCGGCGTGCCGGGCAGCGGCCCGGTGAGCCTGTACACGGTGCGCCGCGAGGTCCGCGTCGACCTGGACCACAACGACGTGGCCTACGCGCAGCTGCGGGTGGTGGACTCCGTCGAGCAGGCCGGTCCCACGCCGTGCGGTGCGGCCCAGGCCGAGTACCTGCAGCCGCAGGCCTTCGGGGCCGCCGGTGCGCCGGGCTCGCGCCCGGGCACCGTCGACCCGGCCGACCGGGCGCACCCGGCCTGGGAGTCCTGCGCGGCCATGGCGGCCCCGAAGGGCTGACCGCGCCTCGCTACTCCGCGCCGTCCCGGACGCCGTCCCGGGCGCCGTCGCCCGTGCCGTCGGCACCGCCGCCGCCGTTGCTGCGGGCCCCGGTGAAGGTGTCGCGCAGCTTGCCGCCGACGGTGCCGGCGCCGTCGGCGATGTCCTTGATCAGGTTGAACAGCGGGTCCTTGCTGTCCTTGATCGACTTGCTGTAGGAGTCGGCCGCGGCCTTCCACTGCTCGGAGACCTTGGCCTCCTGGTCGTCCTCCCGGCGCGGGTAGGCGCCGGCCATGATCGACCGGTACTCCTCGCTCTCCGACCACTGCTTGAGCTTGGCCACCCGGACCACCGCGAACGGGTGGGTCTGGGGCAGCACCTGGAGCAGCTTGAGCGCGCTGTCGCGCAGGTCGCCGGCCTTCTCGTACTCCTCGGCCTGCTCCAGGAACGCGTCCACGTTCATCTCGCCCAGGTTGTGGCCGCCGGCCAGCTTCATCAGCCCGCGCATCGAGGCCTGCGGGTCCTGACCGGCCAGCAGGCCGGCCCGGTCGCAGGAGAGTTCGGCCTTGCGGAACCACTCCTTGAGCGCGGTGACCAGGGCCATGACGGCCAGGTTGCCGAGCGGCAGCCAGCCCAGCCGGGTGGCCAGGCCGGTGAGGATCAGCATCATCGTGCGGTAGACCGCGTGGCCGGACATCGCGTGCCCGACCTCGTGGCCGATCACCGCCCGCAGCTCCTCCTCGTCCATCAGCTCGACCAGGCCGGTGGTCACCACGATCACCGGGGTGTCCATCCCGATGCACATCGCGTTGACGGTCGGGTCCTGGGTGACGTAGAGGTCCGGGACCTTCTCCAGGTCCAGGACGTAGGCCGCGTCCCGGACCATGTTGTGGATCTCGGGGTACTGGCGCTCCGAGGTCTTCACCGCGGTGGCCAGGAACATCAGCCGCACGCTGCGCTCGGAGACCAGGCCGGCCAGCTTCTTGAGCACGTCGTCGAAGCCGGTCAGCTTGCGCAGCGCGACCAGCGCCGAGCGGTCGGCCGGGTGCTCCCAGGCCCGGGTGGAGATCCCGGGGAAGCGCTTGCGGCGGCGGCTCGGCGTGCCGGCGGCCTTGTTCGGATCGGTCATGTGCTGAGTACCTCCTGCTCGACGCAGGTCCCGGCCCGGTGCCGGCCCCCGCCCCTGAAACTCGTCAACGTCCGCGTGTGCGCGCTCGTCCCCGGCAGCAGCGTACGGGGCACCGGGGGCGGTGCGAACGGTCGCTTCCCCCCGGGCCTAAGCTGTTTTCCGGAACCGCGCCACCCCTCCCGAGGAGCCCACCGATGTCCCACACCGACCTGGCGGTCCTGGCCACGCCGATCTCCGACGGCCCCGGGCCGGGCCTGTTCCTGCGCCTGGTGGTGGCCGGTTCGATCATCGGCGTGCTGCTGCTGGTCTGGATCCTGGCCCGGGCCAACCGCAGCAACTGAGCCGGTCCGGTCTCACCTGTAGTCAGACGCGGGGAGCCGCCGCGCGGTTGCGCGTAAGGGCCCCGTACGATGAGCGCGCGGGCGGCCCCGGTCGCCGGGACCCGCACCCTGGCCCCCACCGAGTCGAGAAGGCCCACCGATGATGACCAACGCCCTGACCACGCTGGCCGAGGGAAGCAACCACGACAGCCTGAACCCGGCGCTCACCGGTGGCAGCGCGCTCTTCATCCTGCTGCTGCTGCTCTTCGTGACCACCCGCTTCAACCGGGACCGCTGAACCGGCGCCGATCCGGTCCGAGGGGAGCGTTCCGCACCGCGGGCGCTCCCCCGTTCGCAGCAGGGGGCCGCGGCAGCGGCGGTCCGCCGATGGTCGGCTAGGGTGTTCGGCCATGGGAGAGAGCACGAAGGGCCGTGAGCGCATTGGTGTGATGGGCGGCACCTTCGACCCGATCCACCACGGGCACCTGGTCGCGGCCAGCGAGGTCGCCAGCGCCTTCCACCTGGACGAAGTGGTCTTCGTCCCCACCGGCCGGCCCTGGCAGAAGAGCGGCCGCGCGGTCTCCTCCGCGGAGGACCGCTACCTGATGACGGTGATCGCCACCGCCGAGAACCCGCAGTTCTCGGTGAGCCGGATCGACATCGACCGGACCGGTCCCACCTACACCGTGGACACCCTGCGCGACCTGCGGGCGCAGCACCCGGACGCGGACCTGTTCTTCATCACCGGCGCGGACGCGCTGGCCCAGATCCTGTCCTGGCGGGACGTCGAGGAGCTTTTCGCGCTCGCCCACTTCATCGGTTGCACCCGGCCGGGGCACACTCTGACGGACGCCGGGCTCCCGGCGGGCGGTGTCTCGCTGGTCGAGGTGCCGGCGCTGGCCATCTCCTCCACCGACTGTCGGCTGCGGGTCGCCAAGGGCGAGCCGGTCTGGTACCTGGTGCCGGACGGGGTGGTGCGCTACATCGACAAGCGGGCGCTCTACCGGGACGCCGGCTGAGCCGGCCAGACACGGGAAGACCGAGAGGGACGGCGTGACCGGAACGGCAGACCGCAACGGGCCCGAGGACGACGACTGGTCCACCGGGCAGTACCCGCACGCCCACCCGCAGCAGCAGCCGTACGGCTACGAGCAGCAGGGCTACTACGAGCAGGGCTACCAGCAGCCGCAGCAGCAGCCGTACGGCTACGAGCCGCAGCCGGGGTACTACGAGCAGGGCTACCAGCAGCAGTACCAGCAGCCCTACCAGGAATCGGTCTACCAGCAGGGCTACCAGCAGCAGCCGGGCGGCTACCCGCAGGAGTACCCGCCGCAGCCGGCCGAGTACCAGCAGGAGTACCAGCAGCCCGACTACCGGCAGCAGGGCTACCCGCAGGCCTACCAGGGCGGCTACCAGGAGCAGGGCTACCCGCAGGCCCCGGCCGCGCCGGTCGCCGCGCCGCCCGCCCCGCCCGCCGCCGAGCCCGCGCCGGCCCCCGCCCCGCCCCGCCCGCGCCCGGTCCCGGCCGCCAGACCGGCCGCCGCCCCGGAGGTCCGCGAGGAGCCCTCCGAGCAGGTCGGCGGCCGCCGCAACCTGGCCAAGCAGGCCCCGCGGGGCGACCAGGACTCCTATCAGACGGGCGAGTTCACCTTCGTCGACGAACCGGCGGAGGAGACCGAGGACGTCATCGACTGGCTGAAGTTCGCCGAGTCGCGCACCGAGGTCCGGGCCGAGCGCCGCCGCCGGCTGCGCAAGCGGCTGGTCGGCGGCGCGGTGGCGCTGGCGCTGCTGGCCGGCGGCACCGGCGGCTACCTCTGGTACACCGGCGCGATCGGCGGCCAGACCGCGGCCAAGGCGACCGGCGGCCGCAACGTGGTCGTGGTGCACCTGCACGACCTGCAGGGCAAGGTCAGCTCGGTGCTGCTGGTCAACGACGCGGGCGGCAACAAGGCCTCGGTGCTGCTGCTGCCCGACACCCTGCAGGTGCCCGGCACCGACTCCGGCACGATGCCGCTCAGCCAGGAGGCCGCCAGCCAGGGCGCCGCGCCGACCCGGGACGGGCTGGCCAACCTGCTGGGCGCCCCGGTGGCCGGCACCTGGCGGCTGGACACCCCGTACCTGCAGCTGATGGTCGACCAGCTCGGCGGGATCAGCGTGGACACCGACGTCCAGCTGACCGGCCCGGACGGCAAGGTGCTGGTGGACAAGGGCAACCAGCGCACGCTGAACGGGCAGGGCGCGGTGGCCTTCGCCGTCTACCAGGCGCCCGGCGAGAGCCGCGACGCGCAGCTCGCCCGGTTCGGCAAGGTGCTGGCGGCGCTGATCAAGGCGATGCCCGGCGCGCTGGCCGACGCCACCGACGTGGTGCACAAGGTGGGCGCGGTGCCCGACCCCTCGCTGCCGGAGAACGCGCTGGCCGGCCTGCTGGCCCAGCTCTCCGCCCAGGCCGGCGCGGGTCGGCTGACCACCAACGAGCTGCCGGTCAAGGCCGACGGCACGGTGGACGAGGCCAAGGCGGCGCCACTGGTCAAGGACGTGCTCGGCAGCACCGTGCACACCGCGGCCGCGACCGGCGGCCCGGCCCGGGTGAGCATCCTGGACGCCACCGGGAGCACCGCCACCACGCTCGCCGACGCGGCCCAGGCCCAGGTGGTCAACGCCGGCCTGACCTTCGTGCCCGGTGCCGGCAAGGCGACCCCGCAGGCGACCAGCGAGATCCACTACACCGACGACGCCCGCGCGGACGCCGCCCGGTCGCTGGCCACCACGCTGGGCCTGCCCGCGACGGCCGTGAAGAAGGTCACCGACGCCCAGACCAGTGACCTGGTGCTGGTGCTCGGCAAGGACTACCAGGCCCCCAAGGCGGTGCAGTAGCGCGCCGGGGCCCGGTAATCCGGGCGGTCCGGTCCCGGTGGCGTGAGATCCTGGTGGGGGAATCCCATGCCACCGATCCGGAAGAACACCGTGACTGCAACCGAACGCTCACAGGAACTCATCAACGTGGCGGCCCAGGCGGCCGCCGACAAGCTCGCGCACAACGTGATCGCCTTCGACGTCAGCGACGTCCTGGCGATCACCGACGCCTTCCTGATCGCCTCGGCCGCCAACGACCGCCAGGTCAAGTCGATCGCCGAGGAGATCGAGGACCAGCTGCGCGAGCAGCTGGACGTCAAGCCGGTGCGCCGCGAGGGCGAGCGCGAGGGCCGCTGGATCCTGCTCGACTACCTGGACATCGTGGTGCACGTCCAGCACGCCGAGGAGCGCTCCTTCTACTCGCTGGACCGGCTGTGGAAGGACTGCCCGGAGCTGCCGCTGCCGGCCGACGCGACGGCCACCCGCAACCGGCCGGAGGACGCCGCCACCGACGACGCCGGCAATGCCGTCGGCTTCATCCAGGACTTCAGCTGACCAGCCGCGCGGGGGGACCGCGGATCGTCTTCTGGCGGCACGGCCAGACCTCCTGGAACCTGGAGTCCCGGTTCCAGGGCAGCACCGACATCCCGCTGACCGACACCGGCCTGGCCCAGGCGCAGCGCGCCGCCCGGCTGCTCGCCGGGCTGCGCCCGGACCTGCTGATCTCCTCCGACCTGAGCCGGGCGGCGGCCACCGCGGCCGAGCTGGCCCGGCTGAGCGGCCTGGAGGTGCAGCAGCACGAGGGCCTGCGGGAGACCTACGCGGGCAGCTGGCAGGGCCTGACCCACGCCGAGATCAAGGCCCGCTTCCCCGAGGAGTACGCGGCCTTCGGCCGCGGCGAGCCGGTGCGCCGCGGCGGTGGCGAGCTGACCACCGAGGTGGCCGACCGGGCCGTTCCGGTGGTGCTGGCGGCCTTCGACAAGCTGCCCGAGGAGGGCACGCTGGTGGTGGTCAGCCACGGCGGGACGATCCGCACCATGCTGGGCCGGCTGCTCGACCTGGCACCGGCCCAGTGGGAGAGCCTGGGCGGACTGTCCAACTGCTGCTGGTCGGTGCTGGGCCAGGGGGCCCGCGGCTGGCGGCTGTTGGAGCACAACGCGGGCACCCTGCCCGAGCCGGTGATCGGCGACGACACCTGAGCGGGCCGCACGCCGCGGGCGGGATTTCGTCATTCCGGGCCTGACCAGCTAGAGTCTTCCTCGTTCGCAGGAGAGAACGCGGCCCACCGGGCGGCGTGGCTCCTCCGAGTGCGGGGCTGTAGCTCAGTTGGTAGAGCGCTTGCATGGCATGCAAGAGGTCCGGGGTTCAATTCCCCGTAGCTCCACTCCGCACCAGCGGTCCGCGAGGGCCGTGCGTGTCGCGGGGCTGTAGCTCAGTTGGTAGAGCGCTTGCATGGCATGCAAGAGGTCCGGGGTTCAATTCCCCGTAGCTCCACAACGAGTCGAAGGGCGTCTCCCGGTCGGGAGGCGCCCTTCGGCGTTCAGTGGGCGTGGTCGCCGGTCGGCGCGCCGGGGTCGGCCCGCAGCCGCTCCAGCTTCTCCCGGTCGGCCGGGCTCTCCGGGGTGTAGACCGACACGTAGAGCTCCGGGTGGCCGGGCACGGTCAGCTGGGTCGCGCGCAGCCGCAGCACCCCGACCGCGGCGTGCCGGAACACCTTGAGCACCGTCAGCCGCGGCGCCACCTGCTGGTCGGCCCAGAGCTCGCGGAACCAGGGCGAGGCGGCCGACAGCTCGCGCACCCAGTCCTCCCAGGCCGGCTCGCCCACGTGCGAGGCGTAGGCGGCGCGCAGCACGCCGACCAGCCGGGGCAGCTCCTCGTCCCGGTTGACGAACGGGTTGCAGCAGTCCGGCGCGGTGAAGGCGCACCAGAGCGAGTTGCGCCGGCCGTTGGGCGCGGTGCGGCGGGTGGCGCCGGGGAAGAGCGCGTCGTAGGCGTCGTTGAAGCCCAGCACGTCGAAACGGCGGTTGCTGAGTGCGGCCGGCATCGGGGACAGCCCGTCCAGCACCACCTGGATCACCGGGTCCACGGTCGGGCAGAGCCGGCCGTCCGCCTCGACGACGGCCACCCCGGCCAGCGTGAACAGGTGGTCGCGCTCCACCTCGTCCAGCAGCAGGGCACGGGCCACGGCGGTGAGCACCTGCTCGCTGGCGTTGATCGGGCGCCCCTGTTCCAGCCAGGTGTACCAGGTGACCCCGACCCCGGCGAGCTGCGCGACCTCCTCGCGCCGCAGGCCGGGGGTGCGGCGGCGCAGACCGGGCGGCAGGCCGACGTCGTGCGGGGCGACCCGGGCCCGGCAGGCCTTGAGGAAGGCGGCCAGCTCGGTGCGCCGGGCCCTGGCCGGTCCGGCGGCGGGGGTGGGGGCGGGGAGCACGGGCGGCGCGGCGGCGGCGCGGTGGTCGAGCACGGTCATGGCACCATCCTGACGCAGTGTCGGCCGTGGTGTCGGGTAGTGCGAGTACCAGGATCGGCAGGCTCTAACCACCAGTATCGATGCCCGGCGAGGCTGGTGGGCATGACGGACCTCCTGCTTCGACGGCGCCGGGCCGCCGCCCGGACCGAGCCGCTCGCCGACCCGCCCGGGGACGGCCCGGCCCGGCCCGGACTGCTGCTCGCGCTGATCCTCACCGGCCAGTTCATGGCGGTGCTGGACGTCTCCATCGTCAACGTCGCGGTGCCCACCATCCGGCTCGACCTGCACGCCTCCGGCGCTGCCCTGCAGCTGGTGATCGCCGGCTACACCATCGTCTACGCGGTGCTGCTGATCACCGGCGCCCGGCTCGGCGCCCGGTTCGGGCACCGCCAGTTCTTCCAGCTGGGCCTGGGCGTCTTCACCGCCGCCTCGCTGGCCTGCGGCCTGGCGCCGGGCACCACCAGCCTGATCGGCTTCCGGCTGCTGCAGGGCCTGGGCGCCGCCCTGATGGTGCCCCAGGTGATGAGCCTGATCCAGCGCACCTTCACCGGCGCGGCCCGGACCCGGGCGCTGGGCGTCTACACGGCGGTGCTGGCCGGCGGCAGCGTGGTGGGCCAGGTGGTCGGCGGGCTGCTGGTCAGCGCCGACCTGTTCGGCTCCGGCTGGCGGCCGGTCTTCCTGGTGAACGTGCCGATCGGGGTGCTGCTGCTGGTCGTCGGCCACCGGCTGCTGCCGCACCACCCGGTGGACCGGACCCGCCGGTTCGACCTGTTCGGGCTGCTGGCGCTGGCGGTGGCGATCGGCCTGCTGGTGGTGCCGCTGGTGCTCGGGCGGGAGCTGCACTGGCCGCTGTGGTGCTCCCTGATGCTGGGCGCCTCGGTGCCGGCCTTCGCGGGGTTCGTGTTCGAGGAGCGGCGGATCGCGGCGCACCACGGCCAGCCGCTGATCCACGGCCGGGTGCTGCGCTCGCCGGGGCTGGCGCCGGCCGCCGGGGCGATCTTCCTGATCATGTTCGCCTTCTCCGGCTTCATGTTCTCGTTCGCGCTGCACCTGCAGGCGGGTCTGGGCAACAGCGCGCTGCGGGCCGGCCTGCTGTTCGGGCCGCTCGCGGTGGGCTTCGGGCTGGCCGGGCTGCACTGGCACCGGCTGCCCCGGCGGCTGCACCTGTCGCTGCCGGTGCTGGGCCTGGCGGTGGTGGCACCCGGCTACCTGGCGCTGGGTCTGCTGCTGCGCTCCGGCGGTCAGTTGGGCCCGGTCGGCGAGCTGCTGCTGGTGGTGGTCGGGCTCAGCTCGGGCTGCGCCTACAGCCCGCTGTTCGCCCGCGCGCTGAGCCGGGTGGCGCCGACCGACGCGGCGGACGCCAGCGGGGTGATGGTGACCCTGATCCAGCTCGGCCAGGTGGTCGGGGTCTCGCTGCTCGGCACCGTCTTCCTCAGCGGGGTCAGCTACCCGGCGGCCCGCTCGGCCTCCGGCCACGCGCTGGTGGTGACCTGCACGGTGGTCGCCGCGGCGATGGCGCTGGCGGCCGGCTTCGCCTTCCGCACCCGGCGGGCGGCCGCCCCGGAGTAGTCCCGGTCCCGGTACCGGCCGGTCGCGGCCGGTACCGGGATATGGATTCGTGAACCACTCGGCGGACCGTGTAAAGTAAGACATGTCGCCGCGGGAAACCGGGGGCGGCAAAAATATGCACACGGGGCTGTAGCTCAGTTGGTAGAGCGCTTGCATGGCATGCAAGAGGTCCGGGGTTCAATTCCCCGTAGCTCCACGCACACGGATGGCCGTCTCCCTCGGGGAGGCGGCCATCCGTCGTTGACGCGCGCTCAGTCCGGCGCGGCGGCCTCAGACCCGGCGCGGCGCGCCCGGGGCGCGGGCCAGTCGGGGCAGCACCGCCGCGAGCACGGTGACCGCGCCGAGCGCCAGGAAGGCCGCCCCGTACGAGGAGCGGGCGGCCAGCTCCGCCACCGCGAGCGGCCCGGCGATCCCGGCCAGGCTCCAGCCGACCAGCATCAGCCCGTACACCGCGCCCGCGTGCGCCAGCCCGAAGAACTCCGAGGCGGCGGCCGGCATGGTGGCGAAGCCGCCGCCGAAGCAGAGGCAGACCAGCGCCGCCAGCGGCAGGAAGAGCGCGGGGGAGGAGACCTGGGAGAGCGCCACCAGGCAGACCCCCTGGGTGGCCAGCATCAGCACGAAGGCGGTCATCAGCCCGGTCCGCCCGGACAGCCAGCCCCACAGCGGCCGCCCGACCGTGTTGAACACGCCCAGCACCCCGGTCAGCACGGCGGCCATGGTCGGGCTCAGCCCGGTCAGGCTGCCGGCCGCCGGCGCCACCACCGAGAGCATGCTGATCCCGGCGGTGGTGTTGCAGAACAGGATCAGGGTCAGCAGGTACCACTGCCGGGTGCGCAGCGCCTGGGCCGGCCGGTAGCCGGTGGCCGTCCGCTGCGCGGGGAGCGCCACCGGCCGCGGCGGGTCGGCGAAGAAGGCCGCCCCGGTCAGCGTGGTGACCAGGAAGACCACGCCCAGCACCAGCAGCACCCGGGCCGGATCGGCCGCGAAGTGCGCCACCAGCACCCGGTACAGCGGCGCGCTGAGCACCGAGCCCAGCCCGAAGCCCCCGGTGGCCACCGCGGCCGCCAGCGCCCGGTGCCCGGGGAACCAGCGCTGCAGCATGGTGGTCGGCACGATGTAGCCCAGGCCCAGGCCCACCCCGCTGATCCCGCCGTACCCGAGCAGCACCAGCCAGAAGTCCTGCCGCCCGTGCGCGCAGCCGGCCACCAGCATGCCGCCGGCGTACAGCAGTCCGGCCAGCACCGCGATGCCGCGCGGCGGCCGGCGGCCCATCAGCAGCCCGCCCAGCACGGTGCCGAGGAAGACCAGCGCGTGCGCGGCGGCGAACGGCAGCCCGGCCTCGTCCCGGCCCAGCGCGAAGCCGTTGCCGGGCGCCTGGAAACCGGCGGACAGGATGCTCCACGAGTAGACCGAGCCGTAGGCCAGTTGGTTGAGCACCACGGCGCCGGCCAGCAGCGCGCGGCGCCGGCCGATCCGGCGCCGCCGCGAGACGGTCGGCGGACCGGCCGCGGTGCGGGCGGGTCGGGACAGCAGGGCAGGTGGACGCACGGGGGTCACCGCTTCCGGGGGAGGTGGGCTTGCCGGATGTCCTACGCTGAGTGACCGCGACGGGTTACGTGGAACGTCGGTTACCGCGCCGGACCTGGTGAAAGTGCTGGACCGTTCGGCCGTGTCGACTACGCTGGGTGATTTCCGGGGCGTGGTGCCCAAGACCGGCTACCGCCCGCTACCGTCGGGCCATGGCCGATCTCGCGCGCATCCGCAACGAAGAGCTCGCCCGGATACTGCATCAGCTCGCCTGGAGCCCGGAGCGGTTGGCCCGCGAGGTCAACCTGGTGCTGCCGCCGGGGCTGGCGATCAGTCAGACCGCCCCGTACAAGTGGCGGGACCGGGGCATGGTGCCGCGCGCGCCGCACGACCAGGCGGTCTGCGAGGTGCTGAGCCGCGCGGTCGGCATCGCGGTCACCTACGAGCAGCTGTGGGGCCGGATGGGCAGTCAGCGCGGCGCCAAGGTGCTCTCGGCCCGGCTGCTCACCGACCCGTGGACCGCCGACACCGCGCAGATCGCGCTGCGCGAGGCCGGTCTGCAGGTGGCCCCGGTCCGGCTGACCGACCTGTTCCGCGGTGACGAGCTGGCCCGCGCGGCGCTGCACTGGGCCGCCCCGCCGCCGCCGGTCACCGGGGGCACCGGCGCGCTGGCGGTCACCGAGGCGCAGCTGGCGGACCTGCGCCGCAGCTGCCAGGGCAAGCGCCGGCTGGCCCGGGCCTGCGGCGGCGGCCTGGTGCTGGAGCCGGCCCGGGCGGAGCTGGCGATGGTGGGCAAGCTGCTCGAACTGGGCGACTACGCGGAGCAGCCCGAGCTGGGGCGGCAGCTGTACGCGGTGGCCGGGCGGCTGGCCCGGCTGGTCGGCTGGGCCGGGGCGGACCTGGGGCAGGAGGCGGCGGCGCAGCGGGCGTACGTGGCGGCACTGCGGGCCGCGCACGTGGCGGGCGAGCCGTCCCTGGGGGTCTCCGTGGTGGGGAGCCTGGCGGTGCAGCTGGCGTACCACGGGGCCGGTCGCGGCCTGGACCCGGCCGAGCTGCTGGACACCGCGCTGGCGGCGGCCGGCAGCCGGCTGACGCCGGGTCAGCAGGCTCGCCAGCTGGGCCGGCTGGCGCTGGCGCACGGGCGCAACGGGGACCGGGCGGCGGCCGAGCGGGCGGCCGAGCAGGCGTTCGCCGCGCTCCCGGCGGACGGGGACCGGGCGGAGCTGGCCGGACTGGTCGGCGGGGCCTGGCTGTTCCTGGCCGAGCACGAGCGGGCCCGGCCGCTGCTGGCCGAGGCGGTGGCCGGGGTGACCACCGCCCGGGCCCGGGCGCTGCTGCTGGTGCGGCTGGCCGACTCCTACCGGCGCACCGGCGACGTCGAGCGGGCCACCGCGATGGCCCGGCGGGCCCGGGAGCTGGCGGCCGGCATGCAGTCCGGGCTGGTGGCCCGGGTGCTGCGCGAGTTGGACGGCGCGCTGCACGCGGGCGCCGGGCCGGGCCGCGAACGGTAACGGTTAGGCTGCGGCCGATAGACCGGATCGAGAAAGGCGCTCACCACTCCATGAAGGTTCTGATCTCCGGCGGCGCCGGCTACATCGGCAGCACCGTCGCCTCCGCCTGCCTGGCGGCCGGCCACACCCCCGTGATCCTGGACAGCCTGGTGACCGGTCGGCGCGAGTTCACCGAGGGCCGGATCTTCTACCGGGGCGACATCGCCGACGGCGCGCTGCTGGACCGGATCTTCGCCGAGCACCCGGAGATCGAGGCCGCGGTGCACTGCGCCGCGCTGATCGTGGTGCCGGAGTCGGTCGCCGACCCGATCGGCTACTACCGGGCCAACGTGGCCAAGAGCCTGGAGTTCGTCGGCCACCTGGTCCGCAACGGCTGCGAGAAGATGATCTTCTCCTCCTCCGCCTCGATCTACCGCGAGGGCGAGGACTTCAGCGTCGACGAGCAGGCCGTGGTGGCCCCGCAGAGCCCGTACGCGCGCACCAAGGCGGTCTGCGAGGCGATGTTCGCCGACATCGCCGCCACCCAGCCGGTCCGGGTGCTGTCGCTGCGCTACTTCAACCCGATCGGCGCCGACCCCGAGCTGCGCACCGGCCTGCAGGTGCGCCGTCCGACCCACGCGCTGGGCAAGCTGATCGAGGCTCAGGAGGAGGGCGTGCCGTTCACCATCACCGGGGTGGACTGGCCGACCCGGGACGGCTCCGGGATCCGCGACTACGTGCACGTCTGGGACCTGGCCAAGGCGCACGTGGCGGCGCTGGAGCGGTTCGACCAGGCGCTGGAGGGCGGGCGCTCGGCGGCGATCAACCTGGGCACCGGCACCGGGACCACCGTGCGCGAGCTGGTCGCGGCCTTCAACAGCGTGGTGGACGTCCCGGTCGAGGTGACCGAGGCCGCGCTGCGCCCGGGCGACGTCGCGGGCGCCTACACCCGCAGCGACAAGGCCAAGCGGCTGCTCGGCTGGGAGCCGGCGCAGAGCATCGCCGACGGGATCCGCGACTCGCTGCGCTGGGCCGCGGTGCGGGACGAGCGACTGGGCTGACCGCCCGTCGGCCGCGGCGGGGCGGGCCGGAATCCGGCCCGCCCCGGAAGTCCCGGGGTCCCCGCTGGCGCCCTGCGGTACCCTATGGCCATGCGAATCGTGCGCCTGCTCCTTAGCCGGCCGCGCTGACCAGGACCGGCCGGGCCGAGCGGGCTGAGGCCGGAGTCGGCGTGGCGTCCCCTCCTGCGAGGGGCTTTTTTGTTTCCCGGGCCGATCCGCCCGGCGCGCAGGCCCCTTCTCCGGCCGCTCAGCTGACGATTCGCAACCTGACACGATGGAGCTTCGAAGGACCATGAGCGAGACGACCCCTGCCTCCGGCGCCGCCGAGGCCACCACCGAGCCGTTCCGGTACACGGCCGCCCTGGCCGCCGACATCGAGTCCCGCTGGCAGGACACCTGGGAGAAGGAGGGCACCTTCAACGCCCCCAACCCGGTCGGTCCGCTGGCGCCGGAGACCGGCGGGGCCGGCGCGGTCGCGCAGAAGCCGCACAGCTTCATCATGGACATGTTCCCGTACCCGTCCGGCTCCGGCCTGCACGTCGGCCACCCGCTGGGGTACATCGCCACCGACGTGTTCGCCCGCTTCCAGCGGATGACCGGGCACAACGTGCTGCACACGCTGGGCTACGACGCCTTCGGCCTGCCCGCCGAGCAGCACGCGGTGGCCACCGGCGTGCACCCGCGGGTCTCCACCGAGGAGGCCATCAGCAACATGCGCAGCCAGCTGCGCCGACTGGGCCTGGGCCACGACGCCCGCCGCTCGATCTCCACGATCGACCCGGACTACTACCGCTGGACCCAGTGGATCTTCCTGCAGGTCTTCAACTCCTGGTACGACCCGGCGGCGGACGCCGCCCGGCCGATCGGCGAGCTGATCGCCCGCTTCGAGTCCGGCGAGCGCGCCACCCCGGACGGCCGGGCCTGGTCCGAGCTGTCCGCCGTGGAGCGGGACGAGGTGCTGGGCGAGTACCGGCTGGCCTACTCCAAGGAGGTGCCGGTCAACTGGTGCCCGGGCCTGGGCACCGTGCTGGCCAACGAGGAGGTCACCGCGGACGGCCGCTCCGAGCGCGGCAACTTCCCGGTCTTCAAGTCCAAGCTGCGCCAGTGGATGATGCGGATCACCGCGTACGGCGACCGGCTGATCAACGACCTGGACCAGCTGGACTGGCCCGAGGCGATCAAGCTGCAGCAGCGCAACTGGATCGGTCGCTCCGAGGGCGCCCGGGTGGACTTCCCGGTCGCCGGGGATCGGGCGATCACCGTCTTCACCACCCGCCCGGACACCCTGTTCGGCGCCACCTACATGGTGCTGGCCCCCGAGCACGAGCTGGTCGACTCGATCGTCCCGGCCGCCTGGCCGAGCGAGACCCACCAGGACTGGAAGGGCGAGGCGCACACCCCGGCCGAGGCGGTCGCCGCCTACCGGGCCGCCGCGGCCGCCAAGTCGGACGTCGAGCGGCAGATGGACGCCAAGGTCAAGACCGGTGTCTTCACCGGTGCCTACGCGACCAACCCGGTCACCGGCAAGCCGGTCCCGGTCTTCATCGCCGACTACGTGCTGATGGGCTACGGCACCGGCGCGATCATGGCCGTGCCCGCGCACGACCAGCGCGACTTCGCCTTCGCCCGGGCCTTCTCGCTGCCCATGGTGTGCGTCGTGGAGCCGACCGACGGCCGCTCCCCGGACCCGCACGCGTGGGACGAGGCCTTCGACAGCTACGACTCGGTCATCGTGAACTCGGCCGGCGACGGCGTCGCGCTGGACGGCCTGGGCGTGGCGGAGGCCAAGCGCACCGTCACCGCCTGGCTGGCCGACCGCGGCATCGGCGAGGGCACCGTCAACTACCGCCTGCGCGACTGGCTGTTCAGCCGCCAGCGGTACTGGGGCGAGCCGTTCCCGATCGTCTACGACGAGGACGGCGCGATGCACGCGCTGCCCGAGTCGATGCTGCCGGTCGAGGTCCCCGAGGTGGAGGACTACTCGCCGCACACCTACGACCCCGACGACGCCGCCAGCACCCCGAAGACCCCGCTGTCGCGCAACGAGGCCTGGGTCGACGTCGAGCTGGACCTGGGCGACGGGGTCAAGCGCTACCGCCGCGAGACCAACACCATGCCCAACTGGGCCGGCTCCTGCTGGTACGAGCTGCGCTACGTGGACCCGGTGAACTCGGCCGAGGTGGTCGCGCCGGCCAACGAGGCGTATTGGATGGGCCCGACCGAGCAGAAGCCGCACGGCGGTGTCGACCTGTACGTGGGCGGTGCCGAGCACGCGGTGCTGCACCTGCTGTACGCGCGGTTCTGGCACAAGGTGCTGCACGACCTGGGCCACGTCTCCTCGGTCGAGCCGTTCCACAAGCTGTTCAACCAGGGCATGATCACCGCCGACGTGTACCGCGACGCGCGCGGCTTCCCGGTGCCGGCCGCCGAGATCGAGGAGGTGGACGGCGGCTACGTCTGGCAGGGCCAGTCCGTCACCCGCGAGGCGGGCAAGATGGGCAAGTCGCTGAAGAACGCGATCGCGCCGGACGAGATCTGCGCCGAGTACGGCGCCGACACGCTGCGGCTGTACGAGATGTCGATGGGCCCGCTGGACGTCTCCCGTCCGTGGGACCCGCGCGCGGTGGTCGGTTCCTACCGCTTCCTGCAGCGGCTGTGGCGCAACATCGTCTCCGAGGAGACCGGCGAGCTGGTGGTCACCGACGAGCCGGCCGACGAGGCGACCCTGCGGGTGCTGCACAAGGCGATCGACGGGATCCGCTCGGACCTGGCCGGGATGCGGTTCAACACCGCCGTGGCCAAGGCGATCGAGCTGAACAACCACCTGGTCAAGCGGGGCAGCACGCCGCGCGAGGTGGCCGAGGCCGCGGTGCTGCTGGTCGCCCCGCTGGCCCCGCACGTCGCCGAGGAGCTGTGGCGCCGACTGGGCCACGGCGACTCGCTGGCCTTCGCCGACTTCCCGGTGGCGGACCCGGCGCTGGTGGTGGACGAGACGGTGACCTGCGTGGTCCAGGTCAAGGGCAAGGTGAAGGCCCGGCTGGAGGTGCCGCCGAGCATCTCGGACGCCGAGCTGGAGACGCTGGCGCTGGCCGACGCGGCCGTGGTCGCGGCGATCGGCGGCGCGCCGGTGCGCAAGGTGATCGCGCGGGCACCGAAGCTGGTGAACATCGTCACCGGATGACGCGGTGACCCCGTGACGCGGGGTCAGTGGGCGGTGGCCCGGTCGCAGCTGCGGCCGGGCCACCGGCGTGCTGCGGGGCGGGTGCGGGCCGAGTCAGGGGGAAACCAGACGCGGGCCGGATACGGCCCCGCGGTTTGCCGCGGACGGGGGCGGGGCCCGGGGGGGGGGGGGGACGGTGGAACCGAGACGGAGCCCGGGCAGGCAGGCGGAAGGCGGCAACTCTGATGTTCGAGGCAATCGGTGCACTGGGGGTGCTGCTGGCCCTGTTCGGGCTCGCGCTGGTCACGTTGGTGCTGGTCGGCGCGGTGAAGGCGACCCGCGCGGTGGTGCGCAAGGTGGAGCGGACCGAGGCGCAGGCCCGGCGCGCGGTGGAGAACGCGGCACTGAAGGCGAAGACCTTCACCAAGCCCGGGCCGCTGGGCGAACTGGCCGCCCTCCGGCTGGGTCTGCGCACCTCGCTGACCGGCACCCGCGAGGTGCTGGAGGGCGGGGTGACCGCCGACGGCCAGCTGACCGAGGCGCTCGCCCTGCTCGCCCGGCTGGACGAGCACGGGGCGGAACTCGACGGCGAGCTGCGGATGTTGGAGCGGGAGCCGGAGGCGGCCCGGGTCGCGGCCAGGCTCGGCGGGCTGCGCGACCGGGCGCGGCGGATCACGGAGTCGGCGGAGTCGCTGCGGTGGGCCGCGCAGGACCGGATGCACCGGTTCGCCGCGGACGAGTTGAGCCGGTTGAGCGAGGAGTGCGCGAACGAGGCGGGGGCGTTGCGGCACTGGGACTCGCCGTCGGGCGGGGCGGGTTCGGGCTCCTCGGGCGGTGCTGCGGGATCCGCGGGCGGTGCGGGCGGTCCGGCCGGTACGGGTTCGGGGGGCGCGCAGCGAGCCGGGTTGGGCGCCGGGGCGGGGCGGGTGGGCGCGGAGGAGCTGCTGGGGCTGGACCGCCTCGCGCAGCGGCTGCGCAAGCCGAGCACGGGGTCCTCGGCGGGCTGACCCGGGCCGGGCCGGCCGGGCGCGATCCGGTGCGGGCCGGGCGGGATCCGGTGCGGGCCGGGCGCGGATGTGCCCGGTGACCTCGGGAGGAGTAACCTCCGGCTCATGCCCGCCCAGCTCGCCCTCGTGACCGACTCCACCGCCTACCTGCCCCAGGACGTCATCGACCGGCACCGGATCGCGGTGGTCCCGCTGAGCGTGGTGGTGGCGGACGCGGTGCTGACCGAGGGGGTGGAGATCTCCCCGAAGGACGTCGCCGAGGCGCTGCGGACCAAGCAGCGGCTCACCACTTCCCGGCCCAACCCGGAGACCTTCGCGGCCGCCTACCGCGCCGCCGCCGAGGCGGGCGCGACCGGGGTGGTCTCGGTGCACCTCTCGGGCGAGCTCTCCGGGACCGCCGAGGCGGCCGTGCTGGCAGCGGCCGAGGCGCCGATCCCGGTGCGGGTGGTGGACAGCCGACTGGTCGGGATGGCCCTGGGCTACCCCGTGCTGGCAGCCGCCGAGGCCCGCGACGCCGGGCTCGACCTGGACGGCGTGGCGGCGGCAGCCCGGCGGCGCGCCGAGCTGACCCGCGGTTACTTCTACGTGGACACCCTGGAGCACCTGCGCCGGGGCGGGCGGATCGGGGCGGCGCGGGCGCTGATCGGCTCGGCGCTGGCGGTCAAGCCCCTGCTGCACCTGGAGGGCGGGCGGATCGAGCCGCTGGAGAAGGTGCGCACCGCGTCCCGGGCGATCGCGCGCCTGGAGGAGCTCGCGGTCGAGCAGGCGGGGGAGGGGGCGGTGGACATCACGGTCCATCACCTGGCCGCCGAGGACCGGGCCGAACCGCTCGCCGCCCGCCTGCGCGAACGGGTCCCCGGCCTGCGGTCCCTGTACGTCACCGAGGTGGGCGCGGTCATCGGCGCCCACGTGGGACCGGGGCTGCTCGCCGTGGTGGTGTCGGGGGTGCCGGGCGATGGCGGCGGCAGTGCCGGGGCGGGCGCGTCGGAGGGCGAGGCGGGCACGTCGGAGACCGGGGCGGGCACGTCGGAGGGCGAGGCGTAGCAGCCGGGGGCGGGGGCGGCCGGTGGCGCCGCGGTCCCGGCCGGGCGGCGAAAAGCCCTTGCGGGTGGCCTGCGGCGGAGGTCTGATGGGGCGGCCACCGATCACGGGACGGAACATGAGTGCGTCGTTGCCCACCCCCTCGTTGCCCACCACCTCGCTGCCTGCCCCCGCGCTGCCGACCCCCTCGTTGCGCACCGCTCGCCTTCGACTGCGTGCATTCGACGACGCGGATGTGGACGACCTCTTCGCGCTGCACAGCAGCGCCCGCGTGCTGCGCTACTGGGACGCGCCACCGTGGAGCGAACGCGGGCGGGCGGAGAAGTTCATCGCGGCGTGCCGGCGGATGGCCCAGGAGGGCACCGGGGCGCGGCTGGCCGTCGACCGCGTCTCCGACGGGGCGTTCATCGGCTGGTGCACGCTGAGCAGTTGGAACCCCGAGTACCGCAGTGCCTCGCTCGGCTACTGCTACACCGAGGCGGCGTGGGGCCACGGCTACGCGACCGAGGCCGCGCGCGCTCTGCTGCGGTGGGCGTTCGACACGCTGGAGCTGAACCGCGTCCAGGCCGAGGCCGACACGCGCAACGGCGCCTCCGGCCGGGTGCTGGAGAAGCTCGGCTTCGTGCGGGAGGGGACGTTGCGGGAGGACTGCGTGGTGAACGGCGAGGTCTCCGACTCGTGGGTCTACGGGCTGCTCAGGCGGGAGTGGCGACCGTCGTCGGAGCCGGCTCCCGCCCGCTGAGCGACGTCGTTCGACAGTCGGGACATCCGTTTTCGGGGCGCCCCTCCTCGACGGCCGGGATATCCACAGGGCCGGGGTTGTCCACAGGTCTGGGACTCGGGCTGGTGCGGGGCTCGGCGGGTGCCTAGCTTCGGGGCCATGAACGGTCTGCACGTGCTCCTCCCACCCACCACCCGGCGCCGGGCCGCCACCGAGTTGGCGCGCTCGCGCGTCTCGCTCCTCTTCCCGGCGCCGCTGCTGCTCGAGGGTGCGTCAGGTGCGGGGCAACTGCTGGGCACCGACGCCGCGGTGCCTGTCGCAGCTGCGCCCTCGTCGGTGCGGGCCCTCGGCAGCCCGCTCCCGGCAGGGTGGCCCTACGGCTACGGGCCGGTGGCGCCCCGCCCCGGCCGGGCCGACCGCCCCGATCCCGTCGACCCCGATCCCGTCGACCCCGATCGCGCCGGCCGCACTCCGGCCGGTCCCGGTCCGGCAGCGCCCGAACTCGCTGCTCCTGCGCCCGCCGCCGCGCCCACGACCCCCGATCCCGCGCCCGGTCCTCCGCCCGATCCCGCGTCCCGCCCGGCGTCCGCTCCCGGCCATGACCTTGAGCGAGACCCTGCGCGAGACCCCGAGCGGGAACTCGACCGTACCCCCGACCCTGCTCCCGTGCGCTTCGCGAGCGAGGCTCCTGATGCTCCGCCGCCGCCCGTTCCGCGGCGCAGGCTCCGGCTGCCCACCGCCCTGCAGCCGTTGCTCTGGGCCGATCGCAAGGCGGTCCTCGGCCTCGCCGTACTGCTCCTGCTGGCCATCGCCTACGCGGTGCAGCACTTCTGGCTGGGCCGCCCGCAGCCCGTCACCGTGCCGACTGCCGGGCGTCCCGGCCCCCGCGCCGCTCCGGCCGGCACCGCTCCGGCCGGCACCGCCCGGGACGCGGAGCCCGCCGACGCCGCCGATCCCGACTCCGGTCCGGACGCGGGCCCCGACTCCGAGCCCGATGTCGCACCCCACACGAAACTCCCGCCGGTGATCATCGACGTGGCCGGGCGGGTGGTCCACCCCGGGATCCTCACCCTGCCGGCCGGGTCCCGGGTCGCCGACGCGCTGCGCGCCGCCGGCGGCCCGCAGCAAGGCGTCGACACCGACGGGCTCAACCTCGCCCAGGTCCTGACCGACGGTGAACAGATCCTGGTCGGCGTCCCGGGCCAGCCCGTCGCCGTCGCCACCTCGTCCCGGGGCCCGGTGAGCATCAACCACGCCACGGTGGAACAGCTCGACGCCCTGCCCGGCATCGGGCCGGTGCTGGCCCGGCACATCATCGACTTCCGCACCCAGCACGGCGCCTTCCGCTCGCTGAACCAGCTGCAGCAGATCTCCGGCATCGGGACCAGGAAGTTCGCCGAGCTGAAACCCCTGCTCACCCTCTGACCCCGCCGTGCGTCTCCCACCGTCACTGTCCACCCGCTCCCCACACCTGGCCCTCGCATGCCGCCGAAGCGCCGTCCCACCGCTACGGACCCGACCGCTCCCGCCCCCGACCTGCGACTGCTGCTGCCCACCGTCGCCGCCTGGTGCGTCACGGCCCTGCTGCTCGACCTGACGCCACGACAGCTCCCGGTGGTGCTGGTGCCGGCCGGCCTCGCGGCCCTCGCCGCTGCCGCCCTGCTCCTGGTCCACCGTCAGCACCCGGGCCGAGGGCGCCTCGTCACCGCCGCCACCCTGCTCACCGTCAGCGCGGCAGCCACCTGCACCGCCCTGCACACCGCCGACCTGTACCGGGGCCCGCTCCCGGCCCTCGCCCACGCCGCGCCTGACCGAGTGGACCCCGGGCGCACGGACCCCGATCCCGCCGCCGCCCCTACCGCCGCCGCCCCCACCACCGTCACCGTCCACCTCACCGTCACCGGCGACCCGAGCACCCACACCTCGCGGTCCCGGGGTTCGGGGCCGCCCCACCCCGTCCTCACCGTCGAGGCCACCGCCGACCGGGTCAGCGCCGTGCCCGCCACCTCGCCCAACCGCGAGCCCGCCACCCGGACCAGCACGCCCGTCACCGTGATCGTCCAGGACCGGGACGCCGCCGGCTGGCAGCGCCTGCTCCCCACCACCCGGATCAGCGCCCAGGTCCGCGTGCTCCCGGCCACCGCGGAGGGCGGCGAGACCGGCGCCGTCCTGCTCGCCCAGGGCGCCCCGCGCCAACTGGCTCCGCCCAGTTGGGCGCAGCGCCTGGCCGGTCGCCTGCGCGCGGGGCTGCGCGAGGCCTGCGCCGGGCTCTCGCCCGATGCCCGGGCGCTGTTGCCCGGTCTGGTGGTGGGTGACACGTCCGCCGTCCCCGACGACCTGATGGAGGCCTTCCACACCACCGACCTGGTCCACCTGGTCGCCGTCAGCGGCGCCAACCTGTCCATCGTGCTGGCCGTGCTGCTCGGTGCGCCCGCGCTCGCCGGCACCGCCGAACGCGGCGGGCTTGCGGCCCTGCTGGGGGTGCCGCTGCGGCTGGCGGCACTGCTCGGCGCGCTGCTCACGTTGGCCTTCGTCACCCTCTGCCGACCCGATCCGAGCGTGCTGCGGGCCGCCGCCACCGGCCTGCTCGGCCTCCTGGCGCTCGCGCTGGGCCGTCCCCGGTACGCGCTCAGCGCTCTCGCCGCGGGCGTGCTCGCCCTGCTGCTGCTCGATCCGCAACTGGCCCGCTCCTACGGGTTCCTGCTCTCCGTCCTGGCCACCGCCGGCCTGCTCACCCTGGGCCGGCGCTGGTCCGTGGCGCTGCGCGCGCGGGGCTGGCCGCACCATCTCGCCGAGGCGGTCGCCGGCGCCGCCGCGGCGCAGGCGCTCTGCACACCGGCCACCGTCCTGCTCGCCCCGCGGGTCAGCCTGGTCGGCATCCCCTGCAACCTGTTGGCCGAAGCCGCCGTCGCCCCCGCCACCCTGCTCGGCTTCGCCACCCTCGCCGTCGCCCCGCTCTCCATGACCGCGGCCCGCTTCCTGGCCGGTCTCGCCGCCTACCCCACCCAGTGGCTGGTCGCAGTGGCCCGCACCGGCGCCGCACTCCCCGGCGCGGAGCTCGCCTGGACCCCGGGCTGGCCGGGCACGGTGCTGCTGGCCGCCGGCATCGCGGCAGCCTGCTGCGCCCTGCCGGCCGTGTTCCCGGGCACCGACCGGGACGTCGGCGGCGGCCCGCCGCTGCTGCCCCCGGGGCCGCGCCCGCTCGGCGGGCGGGCACGGCTGGTCCTCGCCGCCCTGCTCGGGCTCGCCCTGATCCTCCTCCTGTTCCGGCCACCCGCCCTGGTCCGGATCGCGACGGGCTGGCCACCCGCCGGGGCCCGGCTGGTCGTGTGCGCGGTCGGCCAGGGCGACCTGACGGTGCTGCCCGTCCCGGGGAGTCCGGACAGCGCCGTCGTGGTCGACGCCGGGCCCGATCCGACCGCCGCCGACACCTGCCTGCGCGACCTGGGAGTCACCCGGATCCCGCTGCTCCTGCTCAGTCACTTCCACGCCGACCACCTGGAGGGCCTGCCCGGACTGCTGCGCCGACGTTCGGTCGGCGCGATCGAGACGACCACCCTCACCGCGCCACCCGGCGAGGCGGCCAAGGCCGCCGAGTGGGCGCGGGCGGCCGGCGTCCCGCTGCTGCACGCCGGCCCGGGCGAGCACCGCAGCGTCGGCCCCGGGCTCTCCTGGGACGTCCTGTGGCCCCGCGGCCCGCTCGGCCCGGACACCCCGGGCCCGAACAACGCGAGCCTGGCCCTGCTGGTCACCGCGGGCCCGCTGCGCATCGCCCTGCTCGGCGACCTCGAACCCGCCGCGCAGGCCGCCCTGCTGGCCCGGGCCCGCCCCACCGCCGTGGACGTGCTCAAGGTCGCCCACCACGGCTCCGCCCACCAGGACTGGACCCTCGCCCGCACCCTCCACCCCCGCCTGGCCCTGATCTCGGTCGGCGCCGACAACTCCTACGGCCACCCGTCCCCGCGCACCGTCACCCACCTCACGTCCCTGGGCGCCACCGTGCTGCGCACCGACCTGAGCGGCGACATCGCCGTCCAGGCCGACACCCGGGAGGGCCTGCGGGTGCTGACCCACCCTCGTCCGCGAGAACCGTGACGCGCACCGTGCCCGCCGAGGTCAGACGGTCAGACGGTCAGGCGGGCAGGGACAGCAGGCGGCGGGCCGGGTGGTCGGCCCGGCGGGCGTATCCGGCCAATCGGCGTCCGCGCAGGCGCAGGGCGGTTCCGACGGCCAGCAGTGCTGCGGCCACCAGGACCGTGCCCCAGGGGCCGAGGTGGTGCAGGCCGACGTCCGCCGAGAAGTACCCGAGTGCGGGCAGGAAGCCCAGGGTGGCCAGGGCGAACCAGAAGTCCTCGTCGAGGTACTGGAATTCGAGGAACAGGTTGAGCAGGGGGAGGACGGTGTAGTCCAGCAGGGAGTCATGGTCCGTGAGGACGAACTCAACGGTGAGGATCCCCCAGGCGACGACGATCTGGGCGAGTGCCGCCCAGCCGAGCCAAGGCGGTACGGATGCCGGTGCCCCGAGCCCGACCTGGACCGCCCGCCAGCCGGCGAGGGCGGACCACCCCAGCAGCAGGGCCAGGATCGTCCGGTAGTGCCAGCTCCGGTCGTAGTCGTAACCGCGTCCGAGCGGTGGAGTGGTGATGCCTCGCCAGTCGCTCGGGCGCAGCGGCTCGACGTCGCACAGGCTCGCCAGGGCCAGCAGTCGCGACCGCTCGGGCAGCCGGGCCAGTAGCTGCGCGCGCTGCTCCGACATACCGGCTTCGCGCAACGCATCGCTGGTCAGCGGGGCCAACCGACCGAGGGCCCGGAGTTCGGCGGCCGTCAGCCCGCGCTGAGCCAGGGTTTCGGCCGCCACCAGGAAGGACGTGAGGTGCATCAGCGGGATGGAGGGCGAACCCATGAGGGCGGCATACCGATTGCGGGGATAGAGCCTGGGTTCGAGCGTGCTCATGACTGCCCTCAGGCTTTCCAGGGCCTGCCAGCGTCCCGTCCGGATGGTCTCCGACAGCACCCCCGAGTCCTGACGCACCACGCTGAGCGCCCCTACGAGACGGATGTCCGGACCGAGCGTCAGGGACGGCGGCGCGAACTGCGGATCGCTGATCACCCGGGCGATCCGGCCGACCGTCCGGACCAACCACTCGTCACCGCCCACGGCGAACGGCTGCCACACCCAGTCCATGGTCGCATCGGCCGCCCTGTCGGCCGGCACTTGTGCCGGAGGCGGGGCGGAGCGCAGCGCCACCTCGATGTCCTCGGTGGTCAGCAGGTCGGCCAGCAGCCAGGCGCAGAACTCGGAGGCCTCCGGCCCGCCGGTCCAGAGCAGCTCGTGGAGTGCCAGCGCGGCCCGCGGCGTGCGGATCCGCCACAGCGTGGTGAGTGCCTCGGTCGAGTGCGCGGCCAGTCGACTCAGCGGCGGTACCCCGAGGTCACCCATCCGCCCGAGCGCCGAGGCGGCTGCGGAGTTGCTGCTGACCATCATCGCCAAGGCCTCTGCCGCGCGCGGCAGGTTGGTCGCGGCCAGGGCGCGCACCGCGCTGTCCCGCAGCAGGGCCGGGCCCTGCCCCCAGGCGGCGTCCTTCAGGAAGGCGAAGACCTGCTGCCCGCGGTGGTGGCGCGCCGAGGCGACCAGACCGAAGGCGTTGACCACCTCCTGGCGTTGACCGGAGGCCGTGCCCAGCTCCCCCTTGAAGTGCCCGATGATCTCCCCGGCCAGAGCCTCGTCGACCGTGTAGGCGTCGGCGAGGCACTGGAAGGCCAGCACGGGATCCAGTGCGAAGACCTCCCGCACCATGCGGGTGCAGTCCCTGGCCTCCAGGCCGCACCACAGGCGCACCGCCTCCTGCCAGACCGACGGATCGGCGCGGTAGCGCGCCAGCAGCGCATCGGGATCGTTGGCCAACTCCCGTGCAGCCAGGTACTCCTGGAGGGTCAGGTGGGCGAACTGGTAGCGCTGGCGGTGGTCCACGGCCAGCAGCAGGCCGCTGCGGTCGACGATCTCGCGCAGCAGTTCCTCGGCCACTCCGGTGGGTTTGCCCAGGGTTTCCAGGGTGAGGCGGATCTGCTTGAGCACCAGGTCCTCGGGCAGGGCGAGCCGGTCGTGGGATCCGGAGGGGATGTCCTGTGCGGCCAGGGCGAGTTGCTGCAGCACCGCGACCTTCACCGGGAACGGCTGGACCAGGCCCCGCCGGTCGCTCAGCAAGTGGTCGGTCACCTGCCGGTAGAACCCGGCCCGGGTGTGCGGCAGGGCGTCCTCGGTTCCGGCGTACACATGGGTGTACAGGTAGGCGATCATCGTCAGCAGCAGCGGGTTCCGGGCGAGCTGCATGAGCTGCGGGTTGTCCCGCAGGGCGCCGAGCAGTTGCTCGGCGGTCTCCTCGTCCACCTGCGCGCTGCCGGCGTCGCGCCAGGTGCGCAGGAACCTGCGGATCAGGTGCTCGTCGAAGTCGCGCACCTGCAGGGTCTGGCCGAAAGCGTGGTTGAACTGACCCTCGTAGACCGCGATCCGGCAGGTGACGACGATCCGGCAGTCCGGGTGGCGCTGCGCGAAGTGCAGGATCTGGTCCGCCACCTGCTGCCGCCGGTCGGTGGCCACCTCGTCGAACCCGTCCAAGTAGAGCGCGAGTTGGCCGGCCCGCAGGGCGCGGTCGACCCAGACCGCGGCGTTCGGGAACTGGTGGCGGTCCAGGTGGTCGACGATCAGCGCGGGCAGGTCCAACGCGCCGCTGTTCAGCCGGTGCAGCTCCAGCAGCACCGGGATCCCGCTGAGGTCGCGCAGGTCGACCTTCGCGGCTGCTCGGCGGCCGCCGAGCAGCCGCTTGGGCGGTGCGGTGCTCTGCGGCCGGTAGCGCGAGCGCACCCAGGAGAGCACCTCGTGGCGCAGCAGCATGGTCTTGCCGGCCCCCGGGACGCCGAGCACCACGCTGTGCCGTTCCTTGCGCAGCGCCGCCTCGGTGTGCGGGTCGCCGACCTGGCCGGAGGTGAGCTGCAGCGGGACGTACACGTCAGCGGTGTGCAGGGTGATCGGCGCCGTGACGTCGAAGGAGACCCGGAAGGTTGCGTGCTGGTCGTGCAGGCTGCGCAGGTACCTGCGCAGCGCGGTGCGGCGCAGCAGCGCGCTGCTGGCGAAGCGCCGGTACACCCAGCCGGAGATCCCGTCGACGACCGCCTTGACGACCTTGGTGATCCACTCCTTCAGCACCGCCCCGACCACCAGGCCGACCGCGACGCCGAGCTCGATGCCCCACCTGTGCACCTGGTTCCACACCGCGCACCCTCCCGTGACGACGCGGGCAGAATAGCGCCGCGGGCGTTCCGGAGAGGTCCTGATGCGGTATCAAGCCTGACTCAGTACAGCCGAGTTGTGATCGACCGGGGCAGCCGCCCGGTCCTGCAGCGTCCACGACACCACCACCCCCGCCGCCGCGAGCAGGGCGCACCCGGCCCACACGGTCACGTACGCGCTCTCGCGCGGTACCCCGGTGCGCAGGACCAGGCCGTCGAGCAGGGCCGCGCCGAGGGCTCCGGTGGCAGCGCCGGCCAGGGTTTTGAGGGTGTTGTAGATCCCCGTACCGATCCCGGTCTGCTGCTGCGGCAGCCGGTGCAGCAGCAGGCCCGGCAGCAGGCTGAGCCCGGTCCCCGCGCCGAATCCGGCCACGGCGGCGGGCAGCGCGAACTCGGGCACCGAGGCGTGTGCCACCGCGAAGCTCGCGTAGCCCAGGGTGCTCAGCCCGAAGGCCCCGGCCAGGGTGCGGCGGGCCCCGAAGCGCCGACCGAGGCGGTGCGCCAGCACTGCGCCGACCATCGCCGCCAGCACCGAGGGCAGCGTCAACAGTCCGAGCAACTGGCTGTCCGCCCCGAGCCCGTAGCCCACCACGGCGGGGTCGGCCGCCTGGAAGGCCAAGGTCGGCGCCTGCGAGCCGTAGAGCACGCAGCCCAGCAGGAAGCTCAGTGCGAAGACCGGGGCCGTGGCCCGACCGGTGAGCATCCCCAGCTCGATCACGGGGTGCGCGGTGCGCCGTTCCTGCCGGACGAAGAGCGCCAGCAGCAGCACGGCGGCGGCCAGCAGCAGCCAGCGTCCGGGCAGTCCGCCGAGCGCGCCGAACAGCGTCAGCAGCCCGGTGGAGAGCAGCCCGGCCCCGGTCCAGTCCACCGTCCCGGCGGCCAGCACCCGCGACTCCGGCACCCAGCGCCAGACCACCAGCAGGGCCGCGGCGGGCAGCGCCGCCATCCCCCAGAGCAGCGGCCGCAGCATCACCGCCTCCTTGCCGAGCACCCCGGCGACCACCGCGCCGAGCACGCTGCCCAGGGTCAGCGCACCGACCAGCAGCCCGATCGCCCGACCGCCGCGGTCCGCGCCCAGCCGGTCCCGCAGCAGGGCGAACTCCAGCGGCAGCCAGCAGCTGAGGAACCCGCACAGGCCCCGCCCGAGCAGCAGCACCGCGAAGGATCCGGCCGACGCGCTCACCAGGTACCCGGCCAGCGCCAGCGCCACGGTGACCCGCAGCAGCCGCCGGTGCCCGTACAGGTCGCCGAGGCGCGAGCTGAGCGGCACCGCGACGCCGGACACCAGGAACTCCACCCCGGTGACCAGCGCCTGGTCGCCCGCCCCGACGTGCAGCACTCCCGCCAGCGGCGGCAGCAGCACCGGGAAGGCACCCTGCAGCATGCCGCTGGCGCACTCGATCAGGATCAGCAGGGGCACGAGAAGACCGGGCACGGGCACATCCCTCGGAGGGTGACGGCGGACGGGGGCAGCGGAGGTTCGCGGGCGGCGGGGCCGGAGGCCGCGGGGCGGGGCGGAGGTAGGGCGGAGGTGGGGCGGAGGTGAGGCGGAGCCGAACGGGCGAGGACAGGTGGCGGACAGGATGGCTAACCTGGACCGTCGGCCGAGGCGGGCGCACGAATCCGCTCCAGCCGCCCCACGAACGCAAGGATCCGCCATGATCGACGAGCTGGACCTCGCGCTGGTCGATGCCCTGCGGGTGGACCCGCGGGCCCCGTGGTCCGCACTGGCCGGGCCGCTCGGGGTCGACCCGGCCACCCTGTCCCGGCGCTGGGCCAAGCTCTCCGCCCAGGGCGACGCCTGGGTCTCCTGCTACCCGGCCGCGGACCGCTTCGACCCGGGGCTGACGGCGCTGGTCGAGGTCGAGTGCCGGGCCGGTACGGCCGCCGCAGCCGCCACCGACCTGGCCGGCGACGGACGGGCGGTCAGCATCGAGCTGGTCAGCGGCCGCGCCGACCTGCTGGTCACCGTGGCGGGCCTGACCCCCACCCAGATCGGCGACTACGTGCTGACCCGGATCGCCGCCGTCCCCGGCGTGCTGCGCACCCGCACCTCGCCGGTCGAGCGCACCCTGCGCGAGGGCAGCCGCTGGACCGACGGCGCCCTCGACCCCGACCAGCGGGCCGCCATCGCCGCCACCCGCCCGCCGGGCCTCGCCGACCGCGGGCCCGGCCGCTCCGCCCGGGAGGACCTGCAACTGTTCGCGGCCCTGGGGGCCGACGGCCGGATGCCGTACGCGGAGCTGGGCCAGCGGATGGGCCTGCCGGCCACCACGGTCCGCCGCCGGCTCACCGAACTGCGCGCCAGCGGTCGCCTGGTGCTGCGCTGCGACGCCTCGCCCCGGCTCACCGGCCACCCGGTCGGCACCATGCTCTGGCTCGACCTGCCCGCCGACCGGCTGCCCGCCGCGGCGCGCTGGCTCAGTGAACAGCCGCAGACCCGGATGTGCGTGCTCACCCTCGGCGAGGCCAACCTGGTCGCCTACGTGATGACCCACCAACTCGGTGCCGTGCGGATCCTGGAGGCGGAACTGACGCACCGGTTCCCGGCCGCCCGGGTCCGCGACCGCCAACTCACCCTGCGCACCGCCAAGCTGGTCGGGCGGGTGCTCGACCCGACCGGCCGGGCCGTCGGCTACGTCCCCATCGACCCGGGCGAGCCCTGACCGGGCGTCGGCCGCGCCGCACGCGGCGCCGACCCTCGGACGCCGACGGTCGGCGCGGCCAGGTGTGGTTGGGCGTGGCTAGCCGCGGGCCAGCCGGGCCAGCGCCAGGCCGGCCAGCAGGGCGGCGCCGTCGGCCAGCACGTTGTCCTCGAACTCGGCGTCGGGGGAGTGGTTGTAGGGCGCGGTGAAGGGGTCCCGGCCGTCGGTCGGAGCCGCGCCGAGCATCAGGTAGGCCGAGGGGACCAGCGCCCCGAGCACCCCGAAGTCCTCCGAGCCGGCGATCGGCTTCGGCATCTCCACGTACCGCCCGGCCCCGAGCAGCTGCTCCACCAGGTCCGCCGCGAACCCGGCCTCCACCGGGTCGTTGACGGTCACCGGGTAGCCGCTCTCCACCTCCGCCCGCACCGCCAACCCGTGCGCCGCCGCGATCCCGTGGACCACCCGCAGCGCCTCGGCGTGCGCCACCTCCCGCGCGTGCGCCGAGAACGAGCGGATGGTGGCCGCGAACCGGGCCTCCTCGGGGATCACGTTGGCCACCGTGCCGGCGCTCAGCGTGCCGACGGTGAGCACCACCGGGTCGAAGGCGTCGATCCGTCGGGTCACCATCGACTGCAGGGCCAGCACCGCCTCGCACATCGCCGGCACCGGGTCCAGCGCCGAGTGCGGGCTGGAGCCGTGGCCACCGCGCCCGCGCAGCGTGACGTGCAGGGTGTCCGAGGCGGCCAGCACCGGCCCGGGCCTGCTCGCCACCAGTCCGTTGGGCAGCAGCGCGGCCGCCACGTGCAGCGCGTAGGCGGCCACCACCCGGTCGCCGGCCGCGTCCAGCACCCCCGCGTCGACCATCCGCTGCGCGCCGCCCTCGCCCTCCTCGCCGGGCTGGAACATGAAGACCACGTCGCCCGCCAACGCGTCCCGCCGCGGGGCCAGCAGCCGGGCGGCGCCGACCAGCGCGGCCATGTGCAGGTCGTGCCCGCAGGCGTGCATCGCACCCGGTACGGCAGAGGCGTACGGCAGTCGCCCGCTCTCCTGCACCGGCAGCGCGTCCATGTCGGCCCGCAGCAGCACGCCCGGCCCGGGCCGCCCGCCGCGCAGCACCGCCGTGATCGAGCTCAACCCCGTGCCGAGGGTGATCTCCAACCCCAGTCCGTCCAGCGCCGCGAGCAGCCGGGCCCGGGTCTTCGGCAGCTCCAGCCCGATCTCCGGCTCGCGGTGCAAGTCCCGCCGCAGCGCGGCCAGCTCGGGCTGCAGCCGGGCGGCCGAGGCGGCCAGGTCGGACAGCGGGAGCCCGCTGAGCAGGGCGGCGAACGGGGACGGCGCGGACATCGGACCTCCGGGGAGCGTGGGGACCTTGGGGAGCCTGGGGAGCTCGGGGCTCCATCATCGGCACCGCGGTCGTCCCTCCCGGTCCGGCGCACGGATCGACCAGGAGTCCGAGCCGGGACGCACGAAACCTCCGGTTCGCCCCGGCGCCACCTCGGCTCTGCCGCGCCGCCACCCCTGCCGGGGCTACCCGTCCTCGCGCCACCCCTCGTGGGCGCCCGCCAGCTCGTCGAGCAGGTCCAGCAGCTCGGCCGACCACCCGTCAGCCGGTTCCTCCAGCACCACCAGCCACTGCGCGTCCTCGGCGTCGTCCTCGCCCGCGAGCGCGTCGCGCACCAGCTCGGCGGGTCCGAGTGCGGGGTGGCGCAGCCGGAGCTCCCCGGCCACCTCCTGTGCGCTGTCGCGGTCGGCGAGGACCAGCAGTTGGCGTCCGGTGGGCAGGTCGTGGGCAGTGCTCATCGCCCCATTGTGTCGGTCGCCCGTGGGATGCTGGTACGCGATGGCCAGGAAGAGTGCACCCGACGACCTGCTCGCCCCGCTGACCCTCGTGGTCGGCCAGGAGGAGCTGCTGCTGGACCGCGCCGTCGCGCAGGTGGTGGCGGCGGCCAGGGCGGCCGACCCGGACACCGACGTGCGCGACCTGGCCCCCGGCGGCCTGCAGCCCGGCGCGCTGGCCGAGCTGACCACCCCGTCGCTCTTCGCCGAGCGCAAGGTGATCGTGGTCCGCGCCGCCCAGGACCTGGCCGCCGACAGCGTCAAGGACATCAAGGCCTACCTGGACGCCCCGGCCGAGGAAGTGATCGTGGTCCTGGTGCACGCCGGTGGGGTCAAGGGCAAGGGCCTGCTGGACGCGGCCCGCAAGGCCGGTGCGCGCGAGGTGGCCTGCGCCAAGCTGACCAAGGCGGGGGAGCGGATCACCTTCATCCGCGGCGAGTTCAAGACGCTCGGCCGCTCGGCCAGCCCGGAGGCCTGCCAGGCCCTGCTGGACGCGCTCGGCGGCGACCTGCGCGAGCTGGCCGCCGCCGCGAGCCAGCTCTGCTCGGACGTCGAGGGCACCATCGACGAGCGGGTGGTGGCCCGCTACTACAGCGGCCGCGCCGAGGCCACCGGCTTCGAGGTGGCCGACTTCGCGGTCACCGGCCGCGCGGCGGACGCGCTGGAGCGGCTGCGCTGGGCGCTGGCGGTCGGCCAGCCGCCCACCGGCATCACCTACGCTCTGGCCGCCGGCGTGCGCAGCATCGGCCGCCTCGCCACCGCCGACCGCTCGATGCGCCCGGGCGACCTGGCCCGCGAGCTGGGCATGCCGCCGTGGAAGATCGACCGGGTCCGCCAGCAGATGCGCGGCTGGACCGGCGACGGGGTCGCCACCGCGCTGACCGCGATCGCCCAGGCCGACGCCGCCGTCAAGGGCGGGGCCGACGACGCCGCCTACGCGCTGGAGCGCGCCGTGGTCACGGTCGCCCGCGCCGCCCGCTCCGGCTCCCGCCCGTACTGACCCCCGCCGGGGCCGCACCCGCAGACCGACACGTCGACACACCGGTCGGCGGCCGGCCCCGTTCCCGAACGCCGTCCCCGAACGCCACGAAGCCCGCCCGGTGGGACCGGGCGGGCTTCGGGTACTGACCAGGTGCACCGCACCCGCGTGGCGAACGCAGGCCGCGTGCGGTGCGAAGTGATGCGGTCCGAGCGGGGTCCGGGTAGAGGGCCGGAGTCACCCGTGGACGGGGGTGGTGCTAGCGCGCAGCTCAGGCGGCGACGTTGACCTGCTTGGTGATCGCCGACTTCTTGTTGGCGGCCTGGTTCTTGTGGATGACGCCCTTGCTGACGGCCTTGTCGAGGGCCTTGGAGGCCTCGCGGGCCAGCACGGTGGCCTTCTCGGTGTCACCGGCGGCAGCGGCCTCGCGGGCCTTGCGCAGCGCGGTCTTCAGCGAGGACTTGACGGCCTTGTTGCGCAGGCGCGCCTTCTCGTTGGTCTTGTTGCGCTTGATCTGGGACTTGATGTTCGCCACGAAAGTGCCTCAGTCTGTCTGGTAAGTGCCCCGCTAAGGGCCGAACGGGTTCTGCGACCGGTGCTCCGGAGCAGCTGAGAGGGCATGCCGGAGCGCGGTGCAGCGCCCAACGCTACCAGGGCCCGCCCATGCCCCCCAAACCGGCACTGCGCGCCGCTCGCGTGGGAAGATGGACCAAGCCCTGGTTTCCTCATGCCCAACAGGGCCCCTCGGGCGGACGACATGTCGGCCCCGGACAACCACGGAGAATCGGACCAAGGTGCCCGCGACCCCTACCCATGTGCCAGAGCCCAGCCGCACCGACCCGGCGCTGATCCGCAACTTCTGCATCATCGCCCACATCGACCACGGCAAGTCGACGCTCGCCGACCGGATGCTGCAGATCACCGGCGTGGTCGACCCGCGCCAGATGCGTGCCCAGTACCTCGACCGGATGGACATCGAGCGCGAGCGCGGCATCACCATCAAGTCGCAGGCAGTCCGGCTGCCCTGGGCCCCGAAGACCGGTGAGCACGCGGGCACCACCCACATCCTGAACATGATCGACACGCCGGGCCACGTCGACTTCACCTACGAGGTGTCCCGGTCGCTCGCGGCCTGCGAGGGCACCATCCTGGTGGTCGACGCGGCCCAGGGCATCGAGGCGCAGACCCTGGCCAACCTGTACCTGGCCCTGGAGAACGACCTCACGATCATCCCGGTGCTGAACAAGATCGACCTGCCGGCCGCCCAGCCGGAGAAGTACGCCGCCGAGATCGCGCACATCATCGGCTGCGACCCGGGCGACGTGCTCAAGGTCAGCGCCAAGACCGGTCTGGGCGTCGAGGAGCTGCTCGACCACGTGGTCGACAAGATCCCGGCCCCGGTCGGCGTCAAGGACGCCCCGGCCCGCGCGATGATCTTCGACTCGGTCTACGACTCCTACCGCGGCGTGGTCACCTACGTGCGTGTGGTGGACGGTCAGCTGACCAAGCGCGAGCGGATCGCGATGATGTCCACCGGCGCGACCCACGAGCTGCTGGAGATCGGCGTCATCTCGCCCGAGCCGAAGGTGGCCGAGGGCCTGGGCGTCGGTGAGGTGGGCTACATCATCACCGGCGTGAAGGACGTGCGGCAGTCCAAGGTCGGTGACACCATCACCTCGATGGTCAAGGGCGCCACCGAGCCGCTGGGCGGCTACAAGGACCCGCGCCCGATGGTCTTCTCCGGCCTCTACCCGCTGGACGGCTCGGACTACCCGTTGCTGCGCGACGCGCTGGACAAGCTGCGGCTGAACGACGCCGCGCTGGTCTACGAGCCGGAGACCTCGGTGGCGCTCGGCTTCGGCTACCGCTGCGGCTTCCTCGGCCTGCTCCACCTGGAGATCATCCGGGAGCGGCTGGAGCGCGAGTTCAAGCTCGACCTGATCTCCACCGCGCCGAACGTGGTCTACCGGGTGGTGATGGAGGACGGCACCGAGCACACCGTCACCAACCCGAGCGAGTTCCCCACCGGCAAGATCGCCGAGGTGTACGAGCCGGTCGTGCGCGGCACCATCCTCGCGCCCAACGAGTTCGTCGGCGCGATCATGGAGCTCTGCCAGTCCCGCCGCGGCAACCTGCAGGGCATGGACTACCTCTCCGAGGACCGGGTGGAGCTGCGCTACACCCTGCCGCTGGCCGAGATCGTCTTCGACTTCTTCGACCAGCTGAAGTCCAAGACCCGCGGCTACGCCTCGCTGGACTACGAGCCCATCGGCGAGCAGAGCGCCAGCCTGGTGAAGGTCGACATCCTGCTGCACGGCGACGCGGTGGACGCGTTCTCCGCCATCGTGCACAAGGACAAGGCCTACAACTACGGCGTCATGATGGCGGGCAAGCTGCAGAAGCTGATCCCCCGCCAGCAGTTCGAGGTGCCGATCCAGGCGGCCATCGGCTCGCGGGTGATCGCCCGCGAGACGGTGCGCGCGATCCGCAAGGACGTGCTCGCCAAGTGCTACGGCGGCGACATCTCCCGCAAGCGCAAGCTCCTGGAGAAGCAGAAGGAGGGCAAGAAGCGGATGAAGATGGTCGGCCGGGTGGAGGTCCCGCAGGAGGCCTTCATCGCCGCGCTCTCCACCGACGACGAGGGTCCCAAGGACGCCAAGAAGTAGTCGGGAAGAACCGGAGGGCCGTCACCCGCGTGCTGCGGGTGGCGGCCCTCCGCCGTGCCGGTGTGCCGGTGGGTCAGTCGGCCTCCGCCACCGCCTGCGCGAACTGCGCCTGGTAGAGCCGGGCGTACGCGCCGCCCGCCTCGATCAGCTCCTGGTGCGTGCCCTGCTCCACGATCGAGCCGTTCTCCATCACCAGGATCACGTCCGCGTCGCGGATGGTGGAGAGCCGGTGCGCGATCACGAAGCTGGTCCGGCCGGTGCGCAGCCGGGCCATGGCGCGCTGGATCAGCACCTCGGTGCGGGTGTCCACCGAGCTGGTCGCCTCGTCCAGCACCAGGATGCTGGGCTGGGCCAGGAAGGCCCGGGCGATGGTGATCAGCTGCTTCTCGCCGGCGCTGACGCCGGTGCCCTCGTCGTCGATCACCGTGTCGTAGCCGTCCGGCAGGGTGCGCACGAAGCGGTCCACGTGCGCGGCCCGGGCCGCCTCCACCACCTGCTCGCGGGTGGCGCCGGTGGCACCGTAGGCGATGTTGTCGGCGATCGAGCCGCCGAACAGCCAGGTGTCCTGGAGCACCATGCCGATGCCGGCCCGCAGCTCCTCGCGCGACATCGCCGCGATGTCCACCCCGTCCAGGGTGATCCGGCCGCCGCTCACCTCGTAGAACCGCATCAGCAGGTTGACCAGGGTGGTCTTGCCGGCGCCGGTCGGGCCGACGATGGCCACCGTGTGGCCCGGCTCCACCTTGAGCGAGAGGTCGTCGATCAGCGGCTTGTCCGCCTCGTAGCGGAACGAGACGTCCTCGAAGGCGACCAGCCCGCGCAGCTCGGCCGGGCGCTCCGGCTGCTGCGGGTCGGCGGACTGCTCCTCGGCGTCCAGCAGCTCGAAGACCCGCTCGGCCGAGGCGACCCCGGACTGCACCAGGTTGGCCATGCTGGCCACCTGGCTCAGCGGCTGGCTGAACTGGCGCGAGTACTGGATGAAGGCCTGCACGTCACCGATGGAGAGCGCGCCGCCGGCCACCCGCAGGCCACCGACGACGGCGACGGCCACGTAGTTGAGGTTCCCGACGAACATCATCGCGGGCTGGATCAGCCCGGAGATGAACTGCGCCTTGAAGCTGGACGCGTACAGCGCCTCGTTCTCCCGCGCGAAGGTCTCGGCGGCCTCCTTCTGCCGGCCGAACACCTTGACCAGGGTGTGGCCCGTGTACATCTCCTCGATGTGCGCGTTGAGCTGACCGGTGGTCTTCCACTGGGCGACGAACTGCGGTTGGGCCCGCTTGCCGACCCGGGTCGCCACCATCACCGAGATCGGCACCGAGACCAGCGCGATCAGGGCGAGCAGCCAGGAGATCCAGAACATCATCACCAGCACGCCGACGATGGTGAGCAGCGAGTTCACCACCTGTCCCATGCTCTGCTGCATGGACGTGGCGATGTTGTCGATGTCGTTGGTGACCCGGCTGAGCACCTCGCCGCGCGCCTGCTTGTCGAAGTAGCTCAGCGGCAGCCGGGTGAGCTTGGCGTCCACCTCGGCACGCAGCCGGTTCACGGCGCGGTTGATCGCCAGTGCGACGAGCCGGCCCTGGACGATGCCGAAGACCGTGGACGCGAGGTAGATCGCCAACACCGCGAGCAGGACACGGCCGATGGCGTCGTAGTCCATGCCCTTGCCGGGCGTGAAGGACAGCGCGTGCAGCAGCTGGGCCTGCTTGCCGCCGCGGGCTTCCGCCCCCTCCAGGGCCGCCTGGGTGGGGAACGCCAGCCCCAGCGCGCCCTTGAAGATCAGGTTGGTCGCGTTGCCGAGCAGCTTCGGCCCGGCCACGGCGCAGCCGACGCTGATCGCGCCGAACAGCAGCATCGCGGCGAGCAGCGCCCGCTCCGGGCGCAGCAGGGCGAGCACCCGCTTGCCGCTGCCCTTGAAGTCCATCGACTTCTCGGTCCCCTGGCCGCCCATGAAGCGGCCCGGGCCGGCCGGCCCGCGCCGGGCCGCGGCCTCCTGGGACCCGGACTTCTGCGGGGTGGTCACGCCGCCTCCTGCTCGGTGAGCTGGGAGAGCACGATCTCCCGGTACGTCGGGTTCTCGGCCATCAGCTCGTGGTGCGTCCCGGTGCCGACCACGGTGCCCTCGTCCAGCACGACGATCCGGTCCGCGTCGCGGATGGTGGACACCCGCTGGGCCACGATCACCACGGTGGCCTCGGCGGTCTCCTGGGCCAGCGCCGCGCGCAGCCGCGCGTCGGTGGCGTAGTCCAGGGCCGAGAAGGAGTCGTCGAAGAGGTAGATCTCCGGCTTGCGGACCAGGGTGCGGGCGATCGCCAGGCGCTGGCGCTGGCCGCCGGAGAAGTTGCTGCCGCCCTGGGCCACCGGGGCCTCCAGGCCCAGGTCCAGGGCGGTCACGAAGTCCTTGGCCTGTGCGGTCTCCAGCGCGGCCCACAGGTCCTCGTCGGTGGCGTCCGGCCGGCCGTAGCGCAGGTTGCTGGCCACCGTGCCGGAGAACAGGTACGGCTTCTGCGGCACCAGGCCGACCTTCTCGGCCAGCAGGGCCGGGTCGATCTGCCGCACGTCCACCCCGTTGACCAGCACCTCGCCGCCGGTGGCGTCGAAGAGCCGGGGGACCAGGCCCAGCAGGGTGGTCTTGCCGCTGCCGGTGGAGCCGATCACGGCGGTGATCTCGCCCGGACGGGCCGTCAGGTCGACCCCGCGCAGCACCGGCGCCTCCGCACCGGGGTAGCGGAAGTCCGCGGCGCGCAGCTCCAGCCGGCCGTGCGCGCGCAGCTCGGTGACCGGGGCACCGGGCGGGACGACGCTGGACTCGGTGTCCAGCACCTCCACGATGCGCTCGGCGCAGACCTCGGCGCGCGGCACCATCATGAACATGAAGGTGGCCATCATGACGCTCATCAGGATCTGCATCAGGTAGGAGAGGAACGCGGTCAGCGCGCCGATCTGCATCCCGCCGCCGGCGATCCGGTGCGCGCCGAACCAGAGCACGGCCACGCTGGCGATGTTCACCACCGCCATCACGGAGGGGAACATGAAGGCCAGCAGGCGGCCGGTGCGCAGCGAGACCTCGGTGAGCCGGTCGTTGGCGAGGCCGAAGCGCTCCTTCTCGTGGCCGTCCTTGACGAAGGCCCGGATCACCCGGATGCCGGAGATCTGCTCGCGCAGGATCCGGTTCACCACGTCGATCCGGGTCTGCATGCTGCGGAAGGACGGGCGCAGCTTGCGCACCAGCACGGTCACGATGCCGGCCAGCAGCGGCACCAGGACCACCAGCAGGCTGGACAGCGGCACGTCCTGGTTGAGCGCCATGATGATGCCGCCCACGCACATGATCGGGGCCATGACCATCAGGGTGAAGGTCATCAGCACCAGCATCTGGACCTGCTGGACGTCATTGGTGGTGCGGGTGATCAGCGAGGGCGCGCCGAACTGCCCGAGCTCCCGGGCCGAGAAGCTCTGCACCCGGTCGAACACGGCGGCCCGGATGTCCCGGCCCACCGCCATGGCGGTGCGCGCGCCGAAGTAGACGGCGCCGACCGAGCAGACGATCTGGGCCAGTGTGACGGCGATCATCACGCCGCCGGTCTGCACGATGTAGCCGGTGTCGCCCTTGATCACCCCGCTGTCGATGATGTCGGCGTTGAGCGTGGGCAGGTAGAGCGCGGCGATGGTGGCGATCAGCTGGAGCAGGACCAGCACGCCGATCGGTTTGGTGTAAGGCCCGACGTGGGCCTTGAGGAGTCGGATCAGCACTCGGACACTCTCGTTGTCGACTGGAGGATTCGCATCCTCATTTTCGTACTTCTCCTGACGGCCCTGGGCCCTCTCGTGATTCTGCTACCGAACTTGTAGCCTCCTCCTTCGGACGGCCCGCCACCGGGGTCTGCACTGCCCGTTCGGTGGCGTGCCAGAGCACCGTTGCCTCTTAACACCGGAGCTCGTTGGGCCTAGGCTGTCGGCAACCTTGTTACCCGCCAGTCAGTTACTTGTCGGTACGCAAGTCGTCGTGCGGCTCACCCCCCCACCGCCGCCCGGCGTCCACCCTCGGCCACCTGGTCATCCGGAGGTCTCGTTGAGTTCAGTGCAGTCCGCCGTCGGCTCCGACAAGATCGCGGCGCGTCCGGCCTCCGTGGCCCACCTCTTCCTGAGCCGGGTCGCGGCCACCCCGGACGACGAGGCGTACCGGTACCCGGTGCCGGTCGACGAGCACGCCGCCGACAGCGCCCCCGGCGCCGAGCAGTGGCGTTCGCTGACCTGGGCACAGACCGCGGCGCGGGTGAAGAACGTCGCGGCCGGCCTGATGGCCCTGGGCATCGAGTCCGAGGACCGGGTGGCCATCGCCTCCTCCACCCGGATCGAGTGGATCCTGGCCGACCTCGGCAACATGTGCGCCGGCGCCGCCACCACCACCGTCTACCCGAGCACCAACGCCGACGAGACCGCCTTCATCCTGGCCAACTCCGGCAGCAAGGCGCTCTTCGCGGAGAACGCCGGCCAGCTGGCCAAGGCGGTGGCCCAGCGCGAGCAGCTGCCGGCGCTCGCCACCGTGGTCCTGTTCGACCCGCCCGCCGAGCGCCCCGACACCGGCGGTCTCCAGGTGCTCACCCTGGCCGAGCTGGAGGAGCGCGGCGCGGCCCACCTCAAGGAGCACCCGGACGCGGTGGAGACCGCGGTCGCCGGGCTGGACCGCGAGCAGCTGGCCACCCTGATCTACACCTCCGGCACCACCGGCCGCCCCAAGGGCGTGCGCCTGGTGCACGACTGCTGGTCCTACGAGGGCGTGGCCCAGGCCGAGTGCGGCCTGCTGCGCGCGGACGACGTGCAGTTCATGTGGCTGCCGCTGTCGCACGTCTTCGGCAAGACGCTGATCTCCGGTCAGATCACGACCGGCCACGTGATGGCGGTGGACGGCCGGGTGGACCGGATCATCCACAACCTGCCGGTGGTCAGGCCGACCCTGATGGCCTCGGCGCCGCGGATCTTCGAGAAGGTCTACAACGGCATCGCGGGCCGGGCCAGAGCGGAGGGCGGCGCCAAGTACAAGATCTTCATGTGGGCCGCCAAGGTGGCCCGCGAGTACGCGCAGACCGCGCAGCGGACCCGGGTGGCCACCGGCAAGGAGAGCGTGCCGTTCGCCCTCGGCCTGCAGCACGCGCTGGCCGACAAGCTGGTGTACGCGAAGATCCGGGCGGCCTTCGGCGGCCGGATGCGCGGCTCGGTCTCCGGCAGCGCCGCGCTGGCCCCGGAGATCGGCTACTTCTTCCTGGGCGCCGGGGTGCCGATCCTGGAGGGCTACGGCCTCACCGAGACCAGCGCCGGCTCCGCGGTCAACCGGGCCGAGGACGTCCGGGTGGGCACCGTGGGCCTGCCGCTGCCGGGCACCGAGGCGCGGATCGCCGAGGACGGCGAGATCCTGCTGCGCGGCCCGGGCGTGATGCGCGGCTACCACGACCTGCCGGAGCAGACCGCCGAGGTGCTGGAGGCGGACGGCTGGTTCCACACCGGCGACATCGGCGAGCTGGACCAGGACGGCTACCTGCGGATCACCGACCGCAAGAAGGACATGTTCAAGACCTCCGGCGGCAAGTACGTGGCGCCGAGCGAGGTGGAGGGCAAGTTCAAGGCGATCTGCCCGTTCGTCAGCAACATCCTGGTGATCGGCAACGGCCGCAACTTCTGCACCGCGCTGATCGCGCTGGACGAGACGGTGATCATGCCGTGGGCGGCCGAGCACGGGCTGGCCGGCAAGGACTACGCCGAGGTGGTCGCCACCCCCGAGGTGCACGGCCTGATCGAGGGCTTCGTCAAGCGGCTCAACGGCGAGCTGCAGCGCTGGCAGACGATCAAGAAGTTCACCCTGCTGCCGCGCGACCTGGACATCGAGCACGGCGAGCTGACCCCGAGCCTGAAGATCAAGCGCCCGGTGGTCGAGCGGACCTACGCGGACGCGGTGACCGAGATGTACGCGGGCAGCAACGAGGCCTGAGCCCGGGCGTTCCGGTGCGGGGGAGGGGTTCGCTCTCCCGTACCGGACAATGGACGCATGCCCTCCGCACTTCCCGACGGCGAACCCGTGCCGTCCGACGGTTCGCTGCCCGACCACGCCCTGGCCCAGCTGGGTGAGCGGCCGTTCGGCTTCTACCTGCACGTGCCGTACTGCGCCAGCCGCTGCGGCTACTGCGACTTCAACACCTACACCGCCACCGAGCTGCACAGCTCGGGCGCGGTGGCCTCGCAGGAGACCTACGCGGCCAACCTGGTCGCGGAGGTCCGGCTGGCCCGCCGGGTGCTGGGCGGGGCGGAGCTGCCGGTGCGCACGGTCTTCCTGGGTGGCGGCACCCCCACCCTGCTGCCGGCCCGTGACCTGGTGGCCATGCTGGCCGCGGTCCGCGACGAGTTCGGGCTGGCCCCGGACGCCGAGGTGACCACCGAGGCCAACCCGGAGTCGGTCACCCCGGCCTACCTGGCCGAGCTGCGCGAGGGCGGCTTCAACCGGATCTCGTTCGGCATGCAGAGCGCCCGGCCGCACGTGCTCCGGGTGCTGGACCGCCACCACACCCCCGGCCGTCCCGAGGCCTGCGTGGCCGAGGCGCGCGCGGCCGGCTTCGAGCACGTCAACCTGGACCTGATCTACGGCACCCCGGGCGAGTCCGACGACGACTGGCGCGCCTCGCTGGACGCCGCGATCGGGGCCGGCCCGGACCACGTGTCGGCGTACTCGCTGATCGTCGAGGAGGGCACCCGGCTGGCCGGCCGGATCAAGCGCGGCGAGCTGCCGATGGTGGACGACGACGTGCACGCGGACCGCTACCTGATCGCCGAGCAGGCGCTCGGTTCGGCCGGCTACTCCTGGTACGAGGTCTCCAACTGGGCCACCGACGAGGCCGGCCGGTGCAAGCACAACGAGCTCTACTGGACCGGTGCCGACTGGTGGGGGGCCGGCCCGGGCGCGCACAGCCACGTGGGCGGCGTCCGCTGGTGGAACGCCAAGCACCCCGCCGCCTACGCCCGCGCCCTCGCCGGGGGCAGCACGCCCGCCCAGGGCCGCGAACTGCTCACCGCCGAGGACCGCCGGGTGGAGCGGATCCTGCTGGAACTGCGCCTGGTCGCCGGCTGCCCCCTCGACCTGCTCACCGCGGCCGGCCGCAAGGCCGCGGAGCAGGCCCTGGCCGACGGCCTGCTGGAGGCCGGGGCGTTCGCCGCCGGTCGCGCCGCGCTGACCCTGCGGGGGCGGTTGCTGGCGGACGCGGTGGTGCGTGACGTGGTGGACTGATTGTCGTTACGGTGGTGGGAGCCGTCCGAGGGAGCGAGCGATGACCGCCGTGGATGACCGCATCACAGGGATCTTCGAGAACCTTGAGGTTCCCGACGGATTCAAGGCTGAACTCCTCCGGGGGGAAATCGTGATGATGGCCGGGCCCGACCGGATCCACAATTGGATCGTCGAGGCCATTCAGGATCAGATTCCGCGGGCACGCTGGCACCGGGGAACGACTCAGGACATCGCGATCCCGAGCGCGGTGAGTGAGCCCCAGCCGGACTTGGCGGTGTACGAGCGGGGCGTGGTCGAGGGACCCGGCCGGCTCATCCCCGCATCGAAGATGACCCTGGTCGTCGAGGTCGTCTCGAAGACCAGCGTCGACCGCGACTACCGCACCAAGCGGCACCTGTACGCCGAGGGCGCGATCCCCGCCTACCTGATCGTCGACCCGATCAAGGGGGTCTGCGTCCTGCTGACCGAGCCCCGCCTCGACGCGCCAGGGGGGACGCCGGACTACGTGGCCGAGCGGGTCGGCAAGTTCGGTGACCTGCTGCGGGTCGCCGCCTTGGACCTCACCCTCGATACGAGCGAGTTCCAGACCTACTCCTGACCCGCCGTCACGAAGTCGATCAGCTCCTCCACCCGTCCCAGCAGGGCCGGCTCCAGGTCCTTGAAGGAGTTCACCGAGGCCAGGATCCGCTTCCAGGCCGCCGGGGTGTCCACCGGCCAGCCGAGGCGGCGGCAGATGCCCTGCTTCCACTCCTCCTCGTACGGCACGTCCGGCCAGCCCGCGATGCCGACGCTGGACGGCTTGACGGCCTGCCAGATGTCGATGAACGGGTGGCCCACCACCAGCACCGCATCGCCCGTCACCCGGGCGGCGATCCGGTGCTCCTTGGTGCCCGGGAGCAGGTGGTCGACCAGGACGCCCAGCCGGCGCCCCTCGCCCGGGGCGAAGTCGGCCACGATCGCGGGCAGGTCGTCGATGCCCTCCAGGTACTCGACGACCACGCCCTCGATCCGCAGGTCGTCGCCCCAGACCCGCTCGACCAGCTCGGCGTCGTGCCGGCCCTCCACGTAGATCCGCGACTCGCGGGCCACCCGGGCCCGGGCGCCCGGCACCGCGACCGAGCCGGACGCGGTCCGCCCCGGGGCCGTGGCCGGGGCCGGGCCGGCGGGCCGGACCAGGGTGACCACCCGGCCGTCGAGCAGGAAGCCGCGCGGCACCAGCGGGAAGACCCGCAGCTTGCCGCGCCGGTCCTCCAGGGTCACGGTGAACCCCTCGGCGGTCTTCTCGCAACGCAGCACCGCGCCGCAGAAGCCGGTGGCCGCCTCCTCCACCACCAGGTCCCGCTCGGCGGGCACCTCGGGGACGGGGACGCCGCGCTTCCACGGCGGGGTGAGGTCGGGTCCGTACTCTCTGCTGCGCATGGACCGAACTATAGGAAGAACGGACGCCCCGTCAGCGCCCGGACGCCCCGTCAGAGCCCGGGCGCGCCCCAGACGGGGAACCACCGGCTCAGGTCCGACTCCACCCGCAGGTCGTTCCCCAGCATCGCCTTGACCTGCAGCTCCAGCGGGCTGTTCCGGCGCTCCCGGCCGCCCGGCATCGGGGCGAAGGGGTAGAAGGTGCCGCGCTTGTACAGGTAGACCAGGGCCAGCGACTGCCCCTCGGCGTTGCGGAAGCCCACCAGCGAGCAGAGCAGCTGCGGCCCGAAACCGTTCGCCTCCAGCTCGCTGTTGACCGCGTGCAGGTCGTTGACCAGCTCCGGCAGCTCGTCCGGCGTGTGCCGGGCGAGCAGCCAGGAGTAGCCGTACTCGTCCCGGCTGGCCTCCACCGGCACCCCGCCGTTCGGCGTGTCGGCGTCCAGCAGGGCCCGCACCTGGCGCTGCACCTCGGTGAAGGCCCCGCCCTCGACCGCGGCGAAGCAGACCGAGCCCAGCCCGGTCGGGGTGAAGCCGGCGGCCGCCTCCAGGGTGAGCGCGGCCGAGGGCACGCCGAACAGCTGGTCCAGGTCGGGCTTGACCGGCTTGCTGCGGCCGAGCAGGGCGTCCAGGAATCCCACGGTCGATCCTTCCGTACGTCAGGGGTGCGGGTGCGGGCTCAGCGGCCCAGCTCGGCGGAGATCTTGCCCAACTGCTCCAGCCGCTGCTCCAGCGAGGGGTGGGTGGACATCAGCTGGGCGCCCACCTCCTTGGCGCTCAGCGCGGGGGCGAAGTAGAACGCGTTGTAGGCCTGCGACTTGCGCAGGTCCTCGGTCGGGATGGCGGCGATCTGCCCGGTCACCTTGGTCAGCGCCGAGGCCAGCGCGCTGGGCCGCCCGGTGAGCTGGGCTGCGGCGCGGTCGGCGGCCAGCTCCCGGTAGCGGGAGAGCAGCCGGGTGAGCAGGAAGCTGATCGCGTACACCACGGCGGAGACCGCGGTGACCACCACCAGGGCGATGGCGGCGTTGTCGTTGTTGTCGTTGCGGTTGTTGCCGCCGAACATGCCGCTGTACAGCGCGATCCGGGTGATCACGCCGGCCAGCACGCCGAGGAAGCCGGCGATGGTCATCACGGCCACGTCGCGGTGCGCCACGTGCGACAGCTCGTGCGCGAGCACGCCCTCCAGCTCCTCCGGCTCCAGCCGGCGCAGCAGGCCGGTGGTCACGCAGACCACCGCGTTCTTCTCGTTGCGGCCGGTGGCGAAGGCGTTGGGCATGTCGTTGTCGGCCACCGCCACGCGGGGCTTGGGCATGTCGGCCAGCGCGCACAGCCGGTCGATGGTGCCGTGCAGCTGCGGGTACTGCTCGGGGGTGACCTCGTGCGCCCCCATCGCCTTCTCGGTGATCTTGTCGCTGAACCAGAACTGCGCGACGAAGAGCCCGCCGGCGAGCAGCACCACCAACGGCCAGGCTCCCCGGAGCACCACGATCAGCACACCGGTGAACACGACGAAGAGCAGCCCGATGAAGAACATGGTGACGACCATCCGGGTCGTCAGGCCGCGGTCGGGGGCGAATCGGGTGTGGGGGCCGGAAGCCGACATCTGGGATCCTCCGTCTCGCCGGACCGAGGCCTCGGTCCGAGTTGCTTTCGATGCTGCCACTTCGCCCGGCGCCGGGCACCACCCCGGCGGGTCGCGACACGTGATCCGTGCGGCATCCCGGGACGGGGCGTTCCTGCGGTCGGACCCGGGCCGTACACTGGCAGGTACGGTTCTGGCACTCCTGTAAGCAGAGTGCCAGCCCATGAACGGACAGTACCCGGCGGCGCAGGGCCCGGTACCTGGACAACGCGCGAAGAGGGAGGTGCGTGCCGTGTTCGACGAACCCGTGTCCGACGCGGGCTCCACCGGCCGTGGGCCGGCCTCCGGGGCGAGCGGTACGCCCCGGGCCGCTCGCCCGCCGGCGACCCGGCCGGCCCGGCCCGCCGCCCCGCGCGCCGCCGGCCACGTGCTGGACGAGCGCAAGCTCGCCGTGCTGCGCGCCATCGTCCAGGACTACGTGGGCACCGAGGAGCCGGTCGGCTCCAAGGCCCTGGTGGAGCGCCACAGCCTGGGCGTCTCCCCGGCCACGGTGCGCAACGACATGGCCAGCCTGGAGGAGGACGGCTACATCCAGCAGCCGCACACCAGCGCCGGCCGGATCCCGACCGACAAGGGCTACCGGCTCTTCGTCGACCGGCTGGCCGAGATCAAGCCGATGAGCGCGCCGGAGCGGCGGGCGATCCGTCACTTCCTGGACGGCGCGGTCGACCTGGACGACGTGGTGGCGCGCACCGTGCGCCTGCTCGCCCAGCTGACCCGCCAGGTCGCGGTGGTCCAGTACCCCTCGCTGACCCGGTCCACGGTGCGCCACGTCGAGCTGGTGCTGCTGGCCCCGACCAAGGTGATGCTGGTGCTGATCACCAACACCGGGCGGGTCGAGCAGCGGCTGGTGGACTGCCCCTCCCCGGTGCGCGAGACCACCCTGGCCGACCTGCGGGTCCGGTTGAACGCCCGGGCCGGCGGCCGCCGCTTCCCGGACGTGCCGGCGCTGGTCGAGGACCTGCCCTCGTCCTTCGACCCGGTCGACCGCCCGGTCGTCACCACCGTGCTCTCCACCCTGTTCGAATCCCTGGTGGAGCAGAACGAGGAACGGATCATGCTGGCCGGCACCGCGAACCTGACCCGGTTCGGGCACGACTTCCCGCTGACCATCCAGCCGGTGCTGGAGGCGTTGGAGGAGCAGGTCGTGCTGCTGCGGCTGCTCGGCGAGGCGACCGACAGCGGGATGACGGTGCGGATCGGCCGGGAGAATGAGTACGAGGGGCTGAATTCCACCTCGGTCGTCTCCGTCGGCTACGGTTCGGGCGACGAGAGCGTGGCCAAACTCGGCGTGATCGGGCCGACCCGGATGGACTACCCCGGCACCATGGGGGCAGTACGTGCGGTGGCACGGTACGTGGGGCAGATCCTGGCCGAGTCATAGGCCAGGGCCCGCCCGACCGGCGGGCCGCCGTCCATCATGGACGGGCACAGCAGGCGCAGGCACTTCTAGAGGCGGAACAAGCGGAGCATTTGGTGGCCACGGACTACTACGCGGTACTCGGCGTCCGACGGGACGCGGGGCAGGACGAGATCAAGAAGGCGTTCCGGCGCCTCGCGCGTGAACTGCACCCGGACGTCAACCCGGACCCGAAGACTCAGGAGCGGTTCAAGGAGATCAACGCCGCCTACGAGGTGCTCTCCGACCCGGCCAAGCGCCAGGTCTACGACCTCGGCGGCGACCCGCTCTCGCCCAACGGCGGCGGGGCCGGCGGCTTCGGCGCCGGTGCGGCGGGCTTCGGCTTCTCCGACATCATGGACGCCTTCTTCGGCGCCGCCTCCGGCCAGCGCGGCCCCCGCTCGCGCACCCGGCGCGGGCAGGACGCGATGATCCGCCTGGAGATCACCCTGGAGGAGGCCGCGTTCGGCACCACCAAGGAGCTCCAGGTCGACACCGCCGTCACCTGCACCACCTGCAGCGGCGAGGGCGCGGCCCCCGGCACCTCCGCGCAGACCTGTGACATGTGCCGCGGCAAGGGCGAGGTCTCCCAGGTCACCCGGTCCTTCCTGGGCCAGGTCATGACCTCCCGGCCCTGCCCGCAGTGCCAGGGCTTCGGCACCGTGGTGCCCACCCCGTGCCCGGAGTGCGCCGGCGACGGCCGGGTCCGGGCCCGCCGCACCCTCACCGTCAAGATCCCCGCGGGTGTGGACAACGGCACCCGGATCCAGCTGGCCGGCGAGGGCGAGGTCGGCCCCGGCGGCGGCCCGGCCGGCGACCTGTACGTGGAGATCGCCGAGACCAGCCACCCGACCTTCCAGCGCCGCGGCGACGACCTGCACTGCACCGTCACCATCCCGATGACCGCGGCCTCGCTCGGCACCCAGGTGCCGCTGCAGACGCTGGACGGGTTGGAGGAGGTCGACATCCGGCCCGGTACCCAGTCCGGCCAGTCGATCCCGCTGCACGGGCGCGGCGTCACCCACCTGCGCGGGGGCGGTCGGGGTGACCTGATAGTGCATGTCGAGGTGCAGACGCCCACCAAGCTCGACCCCGAGCAGGAGGAGCTGCTGCGCCGGCTGGCCGCGCTGCGCGGCGAGGAGCGGCCCTCCGGGCAGTTCGCGCCCGGGCAGCAGGGACTGTTCTCCCGGCTGAAGGACGCGTTCAACGGGCGCTGACGCCCGCCCACCCCACCTCCAGGACCGCTCATGACCGCACCCGTCTTCGTCGTGCCCACCGAACGCCTCGCCACCGCCGCCCCCGGGGTGGTGGTCCGGCTGGACGGCGCGGAGGGCCGGCACGCGGTGGCGGTCAAGCGGCTGGAGGTCGGCGAGCCGGTCACCCTGACCGACGGCCTGGGCCTGGGCGGCCGCGGCACGGTCAGCGCGCTGCACGGCAAGGACGCGCTGGACGTCGCCCTGACCGGACTGCACGCCGAGCCGGCGCCCGCCGCCCGGTTGGTGGTGGTCCAGGCGCTGCCCAAGGGCGACCGCGGCGAGCTGGCGGTGGAGACCATGACCGAGGTCGGGGTGGACGTGGTCGTCCCCTGGGCCGCGGCGCGCTGCATCACCCAGTGGAAGGGCGAGCGCGGGACCAAGGCGCTGGCCAAGTGGCGGTCGACCGCGCGCGAGGCCGGCAAGCAGGCCCGCCGACTGCGCTTCCCCGAGGTGCGCGACCCGGTGACCACCCGTCAGCTGCTGCCGCTGCTGACCGGCGCGGCCTTCGCCGGGGTGCTGCACGAGGAGGGCGCCGAGGCGCTGGCCACCACCGCGCTGCCGGCGACCGGCGACCTGGTCCTGGTGGTCGGCCCGGAGGGCGGGATCAGCCCCGAGGAGCTGGCCGCCTTCGGTACGGCCGGCGCCCGGCCGTACCGGCTCGGCCCCTCGGTGCTGCGCACCTCCACCGCCGGCGTGGCGGCCGGCGCGGTGCTGCTGGCGCGCACCGGGCGCTGGGGCTGACGGCACGTCAGCGGCGGTAAACGGTGGTCGGCGCGGTGGCCGGGTGCATAACCTGACGCGGTGACGGAATCCGAGAGCATCCCCGCCGGCGCCTACCTGCGCCACCCGCACCTGCACGGTGATCTGGTGACCTTCGTCGCCGAGGACGATGTCTGGCTCGCCCCGCTGGACGGCGGGCGGGCCTGGCGGCTGACCGCCGACCGGGCCCCGGCCGCGCACCCGCGGTTCTCGCCGGACGGGCGCACGATCGCCTGGACCTCCACCCGGGACGGCTCGGCCGAGCTGTACGCGGCCCCGGTGGACGGCGGCGAGGCGCGCCGGCTGACCCACTGGGGGGCGACCACGCGCACCCTGCTGCGCACCTGGACCGCCCAGGGCGAGCCGGTCGCGATCACCAGCGCGGGGCAGCCGACGGGCCGTCAGGCCTGGGCGTTCGCGGTGCCGCTGGACGGCGGCGAACCGCGCCGGCTGCCGTACGGCCCGGTCGGCGGCCTGGCCTTCGAGCCGCACCGGGACCGGGTGCTGCTGCTCTCCGCCTACAGCCTGGAGCCGGCCCGCTGGAAGCGCTACCGCGGCGGCACCGCGGGCAAGCTCTGGATCGGCGAGACCGGCGGCGCGTTCACCCGGCTGCACGCCGACTTGGACGGCAACGTCGAGTCCCCGATGTGGGTGGGGGACCGCGTCGCCTTCCTGAGCGACCACGAGGGCACCGGGCGGCTCTACTCCTGCCGGCCCGACGGGTCCGACCTGCGGGCCCACGGCGCTCCCGACGCGGCAGGGTTCTACGCGCGGAACGCGGCCACCGACGGCAGCCGGATCGTCTGGCACAGCGCCGGCGACCTGTGGCTGCTGGACAGCCTGGACCCCGACGCGGTGCCCCGGCGGCTGGAGGTGCGCCCGGCCGGCCCGCGGGCGGCCCGCCGCCCGTACCCGCTGGCCGCCGGCGGCCGGGTGGAGAGCGCCGCCCCCGACGGCACCGGGCGCGCGGTGGCCACCGTGGTGCGCGGCACCGTGCACTGGCTGACCCACCGGGAGGGGCCGGCCCGGGTGCTGGCCGAGGCCCCGGGGGTGCGGGCGCGGCTGGCCCGGGTGGTCCCGCCGGCCGGCGAGGAGGGCACCGAGGGCGTGCTCTGGGTGACCGACGCCGAGGGTGACGACGCGCTCGCGTACCTCCCCGACGCGCTGGGCGAGGAGCGGCGGCTGATCGCCGCCGGACAGCTGGGCCGGGTGCTCTCGCTGGCGGTGGCCCCGGACGGCAACCAGGTGGCGCTGGCCGCGCACGACGGGCGGCTGCTGCTGGTCACGCTCGCCGACGGCGCGGTGCGGGAGCTGGTGCACAGTCAGGACGGCGAGGTCAGCGGGCTGGCGTTCGCCCCCGACTCGGACTGGCTGGCCTGGTCGCAGCCCACCCTGGCGCCCTGGTCGCTGCGCCAGATCATGCTCTGCGAGCTGGCCACCGGCAACGTCGCCGAGGCCACCCCGCAGCGCTTCCTGGACACCTCGCCGGCCTTCACCGCCGACGGCAAGCACCTGGCCTTCCTCTCGCAGCGCAACTTCGACCCGGTCTACGACGCGCACAGCTTCGACCTGGCCTTCCCGACCGGCGCCCGCCCGTACCTGATCACGCTGGCGGCCGACACCCCGTCGCCGTTCGGTCCGCTGCGGGGCGGGCGCCCGGTGGACGGCGCCGAGGAGAAGGACGGCACCGAGACCGAGAAGCCGACCGAGGGCGAGGGCACCGAGGAGCCGGCCGGCACCACCGTGGACCTGACCGGGCTGGCCGACCGGATCGTCCCGTTCCCGGTCGAGGCGGGCCGGTTCGGCGTGCTGCGGGCCGCCAAGGACGGCGTGCTGTGGACCCGCTACCAGGTGGTCGGCGAGCTCGGCGACGACGCCGCCACCCCGGACGACGAGCGCCCCGGCCCGGTGCTGGAGCGCTTCGACCTGCGCAAGCTGCGCGCCGAGCAGCTGACCGACAGCCTGGACGGCTTCCAGGTCAGCGCGGACGGCAACCGGCTGGCGGTGCTGGACGGCGGCGAGCTGCGGATCGTGCCGGCCGACCGGAAGCCCGGCGAGGACGACGAGGCCCGGGTGGACCTGGCGCGGCTGCGGGTCACCGTGGACCCGGCGGCCGAGTGGCGGCAGATGTTCGACGAGAACGGCCGCCTGATGCGGGACAACTTCTGGCGGGCCGACCTGGGCGGGGTGGACTGGGCCGGGGTGCTGGACCGGTACCGCCCGCTGGTCGACCGGCTGGGCTCGCACGACGACCTGGTGGACCTGCTCTGGGAGGTGGTCGGCGAGCTGGGCACCTCGCACGCCTACGTCTCCCCGCCCGGGCGCGGCGCCGCCGCCTCCCGGCCGCAGGGCCGGCTCGGCGCCGACCTGGCGCGCGAGGGCGGCGAGTGGCGGGTGGCCCGGGTGCTGCCCGGCGAGTCCTCCGACCCGCGGGCCCGCTCGCCGCTGGCCGCGCCCGGGGTGGCCGTGCGCCCGGGCGACGGGCTGCTCGCGGTGGACGGCCGCCCGGTCGACCCGGTGGCCGGCCCGGCCCCGCTGCTGGCCGGCACCGCCGGGCAGCCGGTGGAGCTGACGGTGCGCCGACCGGACGGCACGGTGCGCCACCCGGTCGTGGTGCCGCTGGCCGACGACGAGGCGCTGCGCTACCACGACTGGGTCCGCGGGCGGCGCGAGGCGGTCCGCGAGCTGTCCGGCGGGCGGCTGGGCTACCTGCACGTGCCGGACATGATGAGCGCCGGCTGGGCCCAGCTCCACCGCGACCTGCGGGTGGAGATGGCCAAGGAGGGGCTGCTGGTGGACCTGCGGGAGAACCGCGGCGGCCACACCTCGCAGCTGATCGTGGAGAAGCTCGGCCGCCGGATCGTCGGCTGGGGCCGCGGCCGCGACCTGGCCACCGCCGACCCGTACCCGGGCGACGCCCCGCGCGGTCCGGTGGTGGCGCTGGCCGACGAGCACGCGGGCTCGGACGGCGACATCGTCAACGCGGCGATCCAGGCGCTGGGCATCGGCCCGGTGGTCGGCACCCGGACCTGGGGCGGGGTGATCGGCATCGACAGCCGGTACAGCCTGGTCGACGGCACCGGGGTGACCCAGCCCAAGTACGCCACCTGGCTGGAGGGTTACGGCTGGGGCCTGGAGAACCGCGGGGTCACCCCGGACGTCGAGGTGCCGATCGCGCCGCACGACTGGGCGGCCGGCGCCGACCCGCAGTTGGCCACCGCGGTGCGGATCGCGCTGGAGGCACTGGCCGTCAACCCGGCCAGGACCCCGCCGCCGCTGCCGTAACCCGGCCGCGCGTCCGGTAGGTTGGCGGAACGTCAGCACCCTCCCCCGGCCAACGGCCGGGGGACCCGCCAACCCGTCCGGAGACCGATCCGCCATGGCCGACCCGCGCGACCCCGACTGCCTCTTCTGCAAGATCGTCGACGGTGCCGTCCCCGCCACCGTGGTCCGCGAGACCGAGCGCACCCTCGCCTTCCGGGACATCCACCCGCAGGCGCCCACCCACGTGCTGGTGGTCCCCAAGGCGCACTACCCGAACGCCGCGACGCTGGCCGCCGCCGACCCGGAGGTCGCCGCCGCGCTGCTCACCGAGGCCGCCGAGGTGGCCGTGGACGAGCGGATCGCGGAGTCCGGCTACCGGCTGATCTTCAACACCGGCCAGGGCGCGGGCCAGACCGTCTTCCACGCCCACGTGCACGTGCTGGGCGGCGAGCCGTTCACCGAGGGCCTGGTCTGAGTCCGTGAGCAACCGCGAACTCGTCGTCCTGGGCACCGCCAGCCAGGTGCCCACCCGGCACCGCAACCACAACGGCTACCTGTTGCGGTGGGACGGCGAGGGCTACCTGTTCGACCCGGGGGAGGGGACCCAGCGGCAGATGCTGCTGGCCGGGGTCTCGGCCACCGATCTGAACCGGATCTTCATCACCCACTTCCACGGGGACCACAGCCTTGGCCTGGCCGGGGTGATCCAGCGGATCAACCTGGACCGGGTGCCGCACCCGGTGCACGTCCACTACCCGGCCAGCGGCCAGGAGTACTTCGACCGGCTGCGGCACGCCACCGCGTTCCACGAGACCGCCGAGCTGGTGCCGGCCCCGATCCGGGGGCCCGTCAGCCTGGTCCTGGGCCTCCCGTTCACGATGAAGGCGGTGGCGCTGTCGCACCCGGTGGACTCGTACGGCTACCAGCTCATCGAGCCGGGTCAGCGGCGGATGCTGCCGGAGAAGCTGGCCGAGTTCGGTCTCAGCGGCAGGATCGTCGGGGAGCTGCAGCGGCATGCCGCGGTCGAACTGGACGGTCGCGTCATCACCCTGGAAGAGGTCAGCGAGGTGTACTGGGGGCAGCGGTTCGCCTTCGTGATGGACACCCGGATGTGCGAGGGGGTCGAGAAGCTGGCCGACGGTGCGGACCTGCTGGTCATCGAGGCGACCTTCCTGGAGTCCGAGCGGGCGCTCGCCGAGGAGCACGGCCACCTGACCGCCGCGCAGGCGGCCAAGGTGGCCCAGGCGGCGGGAGTGCGCACGCTGGTGCTCACCCACTTCTCCCAGCGCTACCCGGACCTGGCCGGCCACGAGGCCGAGGCCCGCAAGCACTTCGACGGCGAGCTGGTGCTGGCCCAGGACCTGACCCGGATCCAGGTGCCGCCGCGGCAGCGGTGGCACGAGAAGCAGCGGACCGGCTGAAAAGCACTGGCATCACCCGCCCCGCTGGCGCACCATCGATCGGGCCGCGCCGCACAGCGAACACCCGCGCGGCGTACCCTGGTGACCCCGGAAGCAACCGGGCGGCACCCCGAGAGACGGATGGGATGAGGCAGGCCGTAGCGCCGACCCATGAGCGAACCGATGAGTGACACCGCACAGACCAGCGCCCAGGGCGGCGCCGGCTCGACCGCACGGATCGTGATCCCCGAGAAGCACCCGATGGTCACCCTGCTCGGTGCCACCGACTCCCTCCTGCGGGTGATCGAGCGGTCCTTCCCGGAGACCGACATCCACGTCCGCGGAAACGAGGTCACCGCCACCGGTGACCGCGCGGACATCGCCCTGGTCAAGCAGCTGTTCGACGAGATGATGCTGGTGCTGCGCACCGGCCAGCCGCTGACCGAGGACGCCGTGGAGCGGTCCATCGCGATGCTGAAGAGCGCCGCGGCCGGTGACGGCCCGGGGCCCGCCCCGTCCGCCGTCTTCACCCAGAGCATCCTGTCCAACCGGGGCCGGACGATCCGTCCGAAGACGCTGAACCAGAAGTCGTACGTCGACGCGATCGACCGGCACACCATCACCTTCGGCATCGGTCCGGCCGGTACCGGCAAGACCTACCTGGCGATGGCCAAGGCCGTGCAGGCGCTGCAGGCCAAGGAGGTCAACCGGATCATCCTGACCCGCCCGGCGGTGGAGGCCGGCGAGCGGCTCGGGTTCCTGCCCGGCACCCTCTACGAGAAGATCGACCCCTACCTGCGCCCGCTGTACGACGCGCTGCACGACATGATGGACCCGGACTCGATCCCGCGGCTGATGGCCGCCGGCACGATCGAGGTGGCTCCGCTGGCGTACATGCGCGGGCGCACCCTGAACGACGCCTTCATCATCCTGGACGAGGCGCAGAACACCTCGCCCGAGCAGATGAAGATGTTCCTGACCCGCCTCGGCTTCAACTCCAAGGTCGTGGTCACGGGCGACACCAGCCAGATCGACCTGCCCGGCGGCACCAAGAGCGGGCTGAAGGTGGTCCAGTCGATCCTGCTGGACGTGCCCGACATCCACTTCTCGGTGCTCACCAGCACCGACGTGGTCCGCCACAAGCTGGTCGGCCGGATCGTCGACGCCTACGAGCGCTGGGACGCCGAGAACTCCGACGAGGCGGCCCCGGCCGCCCGGCGCAGTGCCCCGCGCGGTCCGCGCAGCCACACCCCCCGCCAGCCCCGCCGCACCGAAAGCTGACACCACCGTTCCATGTCCATCGACATCGCCAACGAGTCGGGGTGGGAGGCCGACGAAGAGGCCATCCTCGACGTCGCCCGCTACGCCCTCGACAAGATGCGGATCCACCCGCTCTCCGAACTGTCCGTGATCCTCGTGGACAGCGAGGCGATGGAGCAGCTGCACATCCAGTGGATGGACCTGCCCGGTCCGACCGACGTGATGTCCTTCCCGATGGACGAGCTGCGTCCGGGCAAGGAGGGCGAGGAGCTCCCGCAGGGGCTGCTCGGCGACATCGTGCTCTGTCCCGAGGTGGCCAAGGCGCAGGGCGCCGCGGCCCCCTCGCAGCACTCGATGGACGAGGAGCTGCAACTGCTCACCGTCCACGGGGTGCTGCACGTGCTCGGCTACGACCACGAGGAGCCCGAGGAGGAGCGGCAGATGTTCGCCCTCCAGAAGCGGATCCTGGACGACTGGCGGGCCGGTCGCGGGCTCGGGGGCATCTCCCCGGCGCCGACCACCCACTGATCCCCGATGGAGAGTGCGAGTCTGCTGATCGGCGCGTTCGCGCTGGTCATGCTCGGCTGGTTGGCCGCGTGCGCGGAGGCCGGCATCTCCCGGGTGTCCCGGTTCCGGGCCGAGGAGGCGGTGCGGGGCGGCCGGCGCGGTGCCGGCCGGCTGCTGACGGTCGCCTCCGACCCGGTGCGCTACCTCAACCTGGCCACCCTGATCCGGGTCGCCGCCGAGGTGGCGGCCGCGGTCCTGGTCACCGTGGTCTGCCTGCGCACCCTGCACCAGACCTGGCAGGCGGTGCTGCTGGCGTTCGGCGTGATGGTGCTGGTCTCCTTCGTCGCGGTCGGCGTCTCGCCGCGCACCATCGGCCGCCAGCACCCGCTGACCACCTCGACCGCGGCCTCCTTCGTGCTGCTGCCGCTGGCCCGGATCCTGGGCCCGATCCCGCGGCTGCTGATCCTGCTGGGCAACGCGCTCACCCCGGGCAAGGGGTACCGCGAGGGGCCGTTCGCCTCGGAGGCGGAGCTGCGGGCGCTGGTCGACCTGGCCGAGAAGGACGACCTGATCGAGGACGACGAGCGCCGGATGGTGCACTCGGTCTTCGAACTGGGCGACACCATCGTGCGCGAGGTGATGGTGCCGCGCACCGACCTGGTGATGATCGAGCGGCACAAGACGGTCCGTCAGGCGCTCACCCTGGCGCTGCGCTCCGGCTTCTCCCGGATCCCGGTGGTCGGCGAGAACGAGGACGACGTGGTCGGCATCGTCTACCTCAAGGACCTGGTCCGCCGCACCCACGTGAACCCGGAGTCGGAGTCCGAGCAGGTCGACGCGGTGATGCGCCCGGCGGTCTTCATCCCGGACAGCAAGCCGGTGGACGACCTGCTGCGCGAGATGCAGCAGATGCGCTCGCACGTGGCGATCGTGATCGACGAGTACGGCGGCACCGCCGGGCTGGTCACCATCGAGGACATCCTGGAGGAGATCGTCGGCGAGATCACCGACGAGTACGACCGGGAGACCACGCCGGTGGACGACCTCGGCGACGGCCGCTACCGGATCACCGCCCGGCTGCTGGTGGAGGACCTGGGCGAGCTGTTCGGCCTGGCGCTGGTGGACGAGGACGTCGAGACGGTCGGCGGTCTGCTGGCCAAGTACCTGGGCCGGGTGCCGATCCCGGGCTCGGCCTGCGAGCTGCCGCTGCCCGAGGAGACCTCGCCGAAGCTGGCCGCGATCCGGCTGGTGGCGGAGAGCTCGGCCGGCCGGCGCAACCGGATCGGCAGCGTGGTGGCCAGCCCGGTGCCCCGGGTGGTGGACGAGGCCGAGTCGGGGAGTAAGGCCGACTAGGCTCAGGCCTCATGACTGACCTCGATCCCGAAGACCAGAAGATCATCACGCTGGCCCGCTCGGCCCGCGCCCGCAACGGCGTGCCGGAGGGCGCGGCGGTGCGCGACGAGACCGGCCGCACCTACGTGGCCGGCTCGGTCGTGCTGCCCTCGCTGACGCTGAGCGCGGTGCGGACCGCGGTGGCGATGGCGGTGGCCAGCGGTGCCAAGGGGCTGGAGGCGGCCGCGGTGGTGACCGCCGGCGAGCAGCCGGCCGAGGAGGACCTGGCCGCGGTGCGCGACCTGGGCGGCCCGGGCACCCCGCTGCTGCTGGCCGGTCCGGACGGCGTGCTGCGCACCCACGCGCAGGCGTAGGCCACTCCGTACCCCCGGGGGTGTGGTCGGATAATCTCACCCCATGGGGGTTCTGGCGTTCTTCGCGGCACTGCTGGCCGTGGTCATGGGGTTCGGGCGCTGGCACGAGACCGGCTCGCCGGTCTGGCTGGCGGTCTCCATCGCGCTGCTGGTGCTCACCCTGGCCGGCACCCTGTTCGGCCGCGGCAAGTGACCCTCCGGTGAGTGGCGTCCGACCGGACCCGATCGATCAGGGAGAATGGTGCGCATGAGCGACACCTCCACCGAGCCCTACCGTTCCGGCTTCGCCTGCTTCGTCGGACGTCCCAACGCGGGCAAGTCGACCCTGACCAACGCCCTGGTGGGGACGAAGGTCGCGATCACCTCCGACCGCCCGCAGACCACCCGGCACACCGTGCGCGGCATCGTGCACCGCCCCGATGCCCAGCTCGTCCTGGTGGACACCCCCGGCCTGCACAAGCCGCGCACCCTGCTCGGTGAGCGGCTCAACGACCTGGTCCGCAGCACCTGGGCGGAGGTCGACGTGATCGGCTTCTGCCTGCCCGCCGACCAGAAGCTCGGCCCCGGCGACAAGTTCATCGCCAAGGAACTGGCCGAGATCAAGAAGACCCCCAAGGTGGCCATCGTCACCAAGACCGACCTGGTCGACTCCAAGCGGCTGGCCGAGCAGCTGATCGCCGTTCACCAGCTGGGCGTGGAGCTCGGCATCGAGTGGGCCGAGATCATCCCGGTCTCCGCGGTGGGGGACAAGCAGGTCGAGCTGGTCGCGGACCTGATCACCAAGCTGCTCCCCAAGGGCCAGCCGCTCTACCCGGACGGCGACCTGACCGACGAGCCCGAGCAGATCATGGTCGCCGAGCTGATCCGCGAGGCCGCGCTGGAGGGGGTGCGGGACGAGCTCCCGCACTCGCTCGCCGTGGTGGTCGAGGAGATGATCCCGCGCGCCGACCGCCCGGCGGACCGCCCGCTGCTGGACATCCACGCCAACGTCTACATCGAGCGGCAGAGCCAGAAGGCGATCGTCATCGGCGCCAAGGGCGCCCGCCTCAAGCACGTGGGCACCACCGCCCGCAAGCACATCGAGGCGCTGCTGGGCACGCCGGTCTACCTGGACCTGCACGTCAAGGTGGCCAAGGACTGGCAGCGCGACCCCAAGCAGCTGCGCAAGCTGGGTTTCTGAGCCGGGCTCAGCCCTGGAGCTGGACTCCCTGGTGCAGCACCAGGGAGATCAGCTCGCGCTGGCACTCGGTCAGGCTCGGGTCGGCGCAGTGCACGGTGCGCCCGTCCACCGTGATCGCGTAGTGGTAGCCGTCCGGCACGCCGTAGACCCGGTTGCGGGAGGCGCCGGCCACCGCCTCCCGGGCCAGCGCGTGCACGTGCGGGGCGTCGATCCGGGCGGCCGTGTCGAGTTCGGCCGCGGTGGTGCGGCCGGCGAATCCGCCACTCCTGCTCACCTGTATACGCATGGTCGCCAGTCTGCTACCCAGTGCGCCCCGGCGCAGCAGTTTCGGCGCACCGAGTCGGCCGGGACCACAGCGGTTCTTTGTGGGGACCGTGTGCGCGGCTCACTGCGCCGTCACGCCCACCTGCTTCCAGGCGCCGGCCACCGCCGCCACCACCGGTCCGTCGCCGAAACGGGTCCGGGCGGTCTCGACCGTGGTGCGGGCGAAGTCGGTGAAGTCGGCGTCGGGGCGCAGCCGGCCGCCGGTCATCGCGTCGTACCAGATCCGCCCGGCACGCTCCCAGGCCGCGCCGCCGAGCTCGACCGCGGTCAGGTAGAAGGCCCGGTTGGGGATGCCGGAGTTGAGGTGCACCCCGCCCTCGTCGGTGTCGGTCTCGACGTAGCCGTCCATCGAGGCGGGCTGCGGGTCGCGGCCGAGCCGGGGGTCGTCGTAGGCGGTGCCGGGCGCCTTGAGCGAGCGCAGGCCCACCCCGCGGATGCCCGGTCCGAGCAGCCCGGCGCCGATCAGCCAGTCCGCGTCCTCGGCCTGCTGGCCCAGCGCGTACTGCTTCACCAGTGAGCCGAAGACGTCCGCCAGCGACTCGTTGAGCGCGCCGGACTGGCCCCGGTACGCCAGGGCGGCGCTGTACTGCACCACCCCGTGGGTCAGCTCGTGGCCGATCACGTCGATGCAGCCGGTGAAGTCCCGGAAGACCACCCGGTCGCCGTCGCCGAAGACCATCCGGTGCCCGTCCCAGAACGCGTTGTCGTAGTCCTCGCCGTAGTGCACGGTGGCCTGCAGCGGCAGGCCCTCGCCGTCCACCGAGCGGCGGCCGTAGACCTCCAGCAGCAGGGCCAGGGTGGCGCCGAGTCCGTCGTAGGCGCGGTTGACCGCGGGGTCGCCGGTGGGCGGGCCGCCCTCGGTGCGCACCGTGCGCCCCGGCAGCCGGGTGGTGCCGCCGGCGTCCGCGACGGTCCGCCCGGGCCGCACCGCCGGGCCGCCGGGCGGGGCGGTCGGCAGCAGGGCGGCGCGGGCGGTGCGCAGGGCGGCGTCGGCGGCCAGCGAGCGGCGCGCGTTCTCGTCGCCGAGCTCGGCCAGCCGGTCCAGCAGGTAGGGCGGGATGATGGTGCAGAGCTGGGTCATGGCGCACAGCGTCACCGATCACTGACGCCGTGTCACGCATCCCGCCGTCTCAAGGAGTGGAAATGTCGCGCGGTCCGCTTCGGCACCGCGCGGCCCTGGGTTACGCTGGCTCCATCATGCGTTACGGGCTGCTTCTTCTTAGCTGCCGCGGCGAGGGCCTGTAAGACCGTAGAAGGCCGGCTCCCTCGCCGCGGAGTCTGTGCTGTGCGCATTCCAGAGTTGTTCTGCGCCAAACGGCACGAGTCGGCCCGTCGGGTGAATGCACCCCGACCAGCCCGCATCCGAAGAGAAGCCGAGAGTCTCCACTCATGACCGAGCAGTCTTCCGTGGCCCGCGCCTTCGTCGAGCGTCCGACCCCGATCACCGCGGCCTCCGTGCGCCAGCAGCCGTCGGGCATGCCGTTCCACCGCTACCTGCCGTTCGGCACCGTGGACCTGCCGGACCGGACCTGGCCGAGCCAGGTGATCACCAAGGCGCCGCGCTGGCTCTCCACCGACCTGCGGGACGGCAACCAGGCGCTGATCGACCCGATGTCGCCGGCCCGCAAGCGCAAGATGTTCGACCTGCTGGTGAAGCTGGGCTACAAGGAGATCGAGGTCGGCTTCCCGGCCTCCGGGGCCACCGACTTCGACTTCGTCCGCTCGCTGGTCGAGCAGGACGCGATCCCCGAGGACGTGACCATCTCGGTGCTGACCCAGGCCCGCGAGGACCTGATCGAGCGCACCGTGGAGTCGCTGGTCGGCGCCCCGCGCGCCACCGTGCACCTGTACAACGCCACCTCGCCGCTGTTCCGCCGGGTGGTCTTCAAGGGCAGCCGGGCCGACATCAAGGCGATCGCGGTGGACGGCACCCGGCTGGTCATGGAGTACGCCGAGAAGCTGCTGGGCGAGTCGACGGTCTTCGGCTACCAGTACTCGCCGGAGATCTTCATCGACACCGAGCTGGACTTCGCGCTGGAGGTCTGCGAGGGCGTGATGGACGTCTGGCAGCCCGGCGAGGGCCGCGAGATCATCCTGAACCTGCCCACCACGGTGGAGCGCTGCACCCCGAACGTGTACGCGGACATGATCGAGTGGATGAGCCGCAACCTGACCCGGCGCGAGTTCGTGGCGCTGTCCACCCACCCGCACAACGACCGCGGCACCGGGGTCGCCTCCGCCGAGCTGGCGGTCATGGCCGGCGCCGACCGGGTCGAGGGCTGCCTGTTCGGCCAGGGCGAGCGGACCGGCAACCTGGACCTGGTGAACGTCGGGATGAACCTGTTCTCGCAGGGCGTGGACCCGATGATCGACTTCTCGAACATCGACGAGATCCGCCGCACCTACGAGTACTGCAACCAGATGAACGTCCCCGAGCGCCACCCCTACGCCGGCGACCTGGTCTACACCTCCTTCTCCGGCTCGCACCAGGACGCGATCAAGAAGGGCTTCGACGCGCTGGAGGCCGACGCGGCGGCGGCCGGCGTGCCGGTCGGCGAGTTCACCTGGGGCGTGCCGTACCTGCCGATCGACCCGAAGGACGTCGGCCGCAGCTACGAGGCAGTCATCCGGGTCAACTCGCAGTCCGGCAAGGGCGGCATCGCCTACGTGCTGAAGAACGACCACAAGCTGGACCTGCCGCGCCGGATGCAGATCGAGTTCTCCAGGATCATCCAGGCCAAGACGGACGCCGAGGGCGGCGAGGTCACCCCGGCCGACATCTGGGCGGTCTTCACCGACGAGTACCTGCCCACCACCGAGAACCCGTGGGGCCGGATCTCGCTGCGCGGGCAGCAGAGCCTGACCACCGAGGGCGGGCGCGACGCGCTGTCGGTCGAGGTGCTGCTGGACGGTGCCGCGACCACCCTGACCGGTTCCGGCAACGGCCCGGTCTCCGCCTTCACCGACGCGCTGGCCGGGATCGGGCTGGACGTACGGGTGCTGGACTACGCCGAGCACGCGCTGAGCGAGGGCGGCGACGCCCAGGCCGCCGCCTACGTCGAGTGCGCGGTGGACGGTCAGGTGCTGTGGGGCGTGGGCATCGACGGCAACACCGTGCGGGCCTCGCTGAAGGCGATCATCAGCGCCGTCAACCGCTCCGCGCGCCGGTAAGCTCCCAGGTTCGCCCAGGTTTCGTCCAGTATTCGCCAGATGTGGCCCAGACTGTGTTCTGGGCCACATTTTTTTGCGGTGGCACTCGTTCGGGGTGCTGACACCCGCAGGCAACCGTGGCACCATCGGTGAACCGGAAACGGGGGTCGGTGGGACGGCCCGCGTTTCGGTCGCGTGACCTGCCCGTCGTCGTGCAGGCCGCCTGCCAGGTCTGGGGAGTTGGCGCCGTGACACGGTTGTGGGGTGTTCGCCCGAGGTGGCGGACGGATGTGCTCGGCGAGTTCTTCTGCCCAGGCTGCGGCGGGGACCGCAACTACCGCCGGCAACACGGTCGGCGGTGGCTGCGGTTGTTCGACCTCCCGGTGCTGCCGCTGGGCGGCGTGCTGGGCAGTGTCCAGTGCACCAACTGCCAGGGCCGGTACGGCGTGGAGTCGCTGGAGCAGCCCACCAGTGCTCGGCTGACCGGGATGCTGCGGGACGCGCAGTACACCATCGCGCTCACCCTGCTGGCCGCCGGCGGGACGGGGTCGGCCGCGGCCCGGGCGGAGGCCTGCGAGCTGGTCCGGGTGGCCGGCTTCGAGGACTGCGGCGAGGCCCAGGTGCTGGCCGCGCTGGCCGCGCTCTCCGGGTTCGGCGAGGGCGACCCGTTCGACGTGCACGGGGTGGGCAGCGGGCTGGCCATCGAACTGCACGCCGCGCTGGAACCGTTGGCGCCGCACCTGGCCCAGCAGGGCCGCGAGCGGCTGCTGCTGCAGGGCGCCTGGATCGCGTTGGCGGACGGGCGGTACCTGCCGCAGGAGCGGGTGGCGCTGGCGGCGGTGGGTCACTGCCTGCGGCTGGGCGAGGAGAGCGTGCGGCGGACGCTGGAAGAGGCGAGCCGCACCTCGCACTGAGCGCCACCACCCACCACCCCCAAGAGCCGGGCCCGAAACCCCCCCTCCGGGCCCGCCGTGTCCCGCACCGGCTCCCCCCGTACAAGCCCGGTGCGGGTACACGGCTGTCCGGGCCCGGGCGGGGGTGGGCGGTGGGGGAGAATGGCGGCATGAGTCTGATCCGCGACGACGGCGTCGTGCTGCGTGCCCAGAAGCTCGGCGAGGCCGACCGGATCATCACCCTGCTCACCCGCCAGCACGGCAAGGTCCGCGCGGTGGCCCGCGGGGTGCGCAAGACCAAGTCCAAGTTCGGCGCCCGGCTGGAGCCGTTCTCCCACGTGGACGTGCAGTTCTTCAGCCGCGGCACCGAACTGGTCGGGCGGTCGCTGCCGCTCTGCACCCAGGTGGAGACCATCGCCCCCTACGGCGGCGGCATCGTCACCGACTACGGCCGCTACACCGCCGGCACCGCGATGCTGGAGACGGCGGAACGTTTCGCCGAGAACGAGGGTGAGCCGGCCGTCCAGCAGTACCTGCTGCTGATCGGCGCGCTGCGCACGCTGGCCAACGGGCAGCACGAGTCCCACCTGGTGCTGGACGCCTTCCTGCTCCGTTCGCTCGCGGTCAACGGCTACGGCGCCACCTTCGACGACTGCGCCAAGTGCGGGCTGGAGGGACCGAACCGGTTCTTCTCGCTGCAGGCCGGCGGGGTGCTCTGCGCGGACTGCCGCGTGCCCGGTTGTGCCGTACCCTCCCCTGAGACACTGGTTCTGCTCGGCGCCCTGCTCTCCGGAGACTGGCGGACCGCCGACTCCTGCGAACCCCGCTACTGGCGGGAGGGCAGCGGCCTGGTGGCCGCCTACCTGCAGTGGCACCTGGAGCGGGGCATCCGCTCGATGAGATACGTGGAGAAGTGAGCATGGCAGCGCGACGGCTCTTCGGCGCCAGCAAGCAGCGCGAGTACCGCGCACCGGACCCGCACCCGAGCGGCGCCCAGCCGCCGAAGATCCCCGGCGAGCTGGTCCCGAACCACGTCGCCATCGTGATGGACGGCAACGGCCGCTGGGCCAAGGAGCGCGGCCTGCCCCGCACCGAGGGCCACAAGGTCGGCGAGAGCGTGGTGCTGGACGTGCTCAAGGGCGCGATCGAGCTGGGTGTGAAGAACGTCTCGCTGTACGCCTTCTCCACCGAGAACTGGAAGCGTTCCCCGGAAGAGGTGAAGTTCCTGATGAACTTCAACCGGGACGTGATCCGCCGCCGCCGCGACGAGCTGGACGCGCTCGGGGTGCGGATCCGCTGGGCCGGCCGGATGCCCAAGCTGTGGAAGAGCGTGGTCCAGGAGCTGCAGGTGGCCGAGCAGCAGACCAAGGGCAACGACCTGGTCACCCTCTACATGTGCGTCAACTACGGCGGCCGGGCCGAGGTGGCGGACGCCGCCGCGGCGATCGCCCAGGACGTGGCGGCCGGCAAGCTGGACCCGAAGAAGGTCAACGAGAAGACGCTGAGCAAGTACATGTACCACCCGGACATGCCGGACGTGGACCTGTTCCTGCGCCCCAGCGGCGAGCAGCGCACCTCCAACTTCTGGCTCTGGCAGTCCGCCTACGCCGAGTTCGTGTTCCAGGACGTGCTCTGGCCCGACTTCGACCGGCGCGACCTGTGGCGGGCCTGCGAGCAGTACGCGATGCGCGACCGCCGGTTCGGCGGGGCGCTGCCCAACGAGGTGGCCCCCGAGGTGCCGTCGCAGCGCTGACCCGCCGTCAGTCGGCAACGGGCCCGGAACCCATGGGGTTCCGGGCCCGAAGCGTGCCCCGGCGCCGACCCCCGCGGGCCCGGCGAGTACGGTGCAGATCCGGGTTGTCCCGGAACGGGTACGTCCAGCAACGGGGAGCGGGTGCATGGTCGCCGATCACTTTCACATCGAACCGGACAAGGTCACCGCGTTGAGCGCGGACTTCCACAGCTGCGCCGGCACGCTGAGCGGGCAGATCACGACCTTCGCGAACAAGGCGGAGAACGTGAACGACGCCTTCGGCGTGATGGCCGAGTCCAACGACGCGCTGCAGAAGTACGTGGAGATGACCAGGGCCACCGCGGTCAGCCTGCAGCAGTTGCAGGCCCAGTTGGAGGGCTACTCGCAGGCACTGGCCACCACGGTGAAGAACTACCAGACGGCGGAGCAGCACAACCGCCGCCAGTTGGCGGGCTGACCGTGGCCCAGAACCCGGACAACCAGCAGGGCGGGTCCGACCAGCAGCCGCCCCCGAAGATCGAGTCCAGCTTCGACATCTTCAACCCGGGCGGCGACCCCGGCGTGCTGCGCGCCTGCGCCGCCGCCTGGCGGGAGATGGCCAAGGACCTGAAGAGCACCCGGGACTCGCTGGACCAGCAGGTCGGCCAGCTCGGCGGGGCCTGGACCGGGGCCGCGGCCGACGCCTTCCACAAGCACTGGGAGCACACCCGGGGCGAGATCGACGGCGCGCTGCCCAACTTCGAGACGGTGGCCGCCCAGCTCGAGAAGGCGGCCGACTCGATCGAGTCGGTGAACCACCAGATCCACGAGATCGTGCTGGAGATCGCGGCCACCGCGGCGATCGGCATCGGCCTGTCCGTCCTCACGGCGGGCTTCTCCGACCTGGCCGCCTCCTCCGCCGCCGCGGCCGAGGCCGCCGAGGCGTCGGCGGCGGTGGCCCGGCTGGCGAAGATCCTGGAGTCGATCGCCAAGGTGCTGGAGACCGTCAAGACCGCGATGGAGGACAGCAAGCTGCTGAAGTTCGGGGTCAAGTTCGGCGGCAACCTGGCCGCCAACTTCGGCGGCAACGTGCTCGGCCAGGCGCTGGCCGGTGACAAGGTGACCGCGGGCCAGGACTTCCAGGACGCGGCCGTCTCGGCCGGCATCGGCACGGGGCTCAGCGGCCTGGGCGAGTTCGCCGGGCCCAAGCTGGGCGACGCGCTGGGCACCAAGCTGGCCGGCTCGGGCGCGCACGCCGGTCCGTGGGGCGGCGGCGAGACGATCAGCAACCTGCTCAAGGGCGAGGGCCTGGCCGGCAGCATGTTCACCAACAGCGTCACCAGCGCGGCCGGCACCGCCGGAGCCGACGGGGTGGACATCCTCCAGGGCAGCAAGAACGGGTCCAACCTCGGCCCCGACATGCTGACCTCGGCCATCGGCGGCAGCATCGGCGGCGCCGGTACGCACTACGGCGGCAAGGTCTACGGGCCGGGCAGCGGGACCCACCGGGCGCCGGGTTCGCCGGACCACACCACGGTCGGCGACGCGACGACCAACGCCGGTGCGTACGGCCTGGCCGGAGCCGGCGAGAACGACGCGACCGGCGAGCCGGACCCGCAGACGTTCTTCGACGACGGCCAGCCGCTGGTCAACCCGAAGGGCGCCTACCGGAAGTGACGTACGCTCGGGCGGGGGGTGTCGGGGCCTCCCGCGTCCCCCGCCCGTGAAGGAGCGGCAGCAGTGTTCGACGTCCACAGGAGCATCAAGCGGTTCCGCGCCGACCCGGCCTGGGAGTACCAGCGGCGCCCGGCGGCCGACTGGGCCGTGTTCGATCCGCGCGGCTACCCGTTCACCCTGGAGAGCGGACGCTCGCACCTGCGCGACCTGGTGCGCGGGCAGTTGGCCGGGTACCGGGTGACGCTGGCCCACCTGGTGGTGCCGCCGCAGGGCTCCAACCGCGGGGGCACGCTCTACTCCTTCTCGCTGGCGGTGCTCGACCTGCCGCGCGCGCTGCCGGCCACCGCGGTGACCTGCCGCCGACTGGCCGACCTGTGGCGGATCGAGCGCCGGGACCCGCTGCCGCCCACCGAGGGCCCGGCCCTGGCGCTGCCCGGCGGCGGGCCCGGCGCCCAGGTCCGGCGCACCGGCGCCGACCCGGCGTTCGCCGAGCTGCTGGTCACCGACGAGGTCAAGCGGCTGACCGTGGCGGCCGACTGCGGCTGGCGGCTGGAGCGGAACCGGCTGATCGGCTGGACCGACGGCCGCCGCAGCTACGAGGAACTCGGCGCGCTCGCCGGGCGGCTGGCCGAGCTGGTCGCCGCCTTCCCGCCCGCCGTCTGGGAGTGGCCCGGCTGAGCTGCCGGGCGGCCCACCGACCCGTGGCCGGCTCCTGCACGGCCTTCTATTGGGCGGCCTTCTGTTGGGCGGCCCGGTGCTTGGCCGCGCACTCGGCGCAGGTGCCGAAGATCTCCAGGGTGTGCGCGATGTCGCTGAAACCGTGCTCGGCCGCCACCGCGTTGGCCCAGCGCTCGACCGCCGGACCCTCCACCTCGACGGTGGCGCCGCAGTGCCGGCAGACCAGGTGGTGGTGGTGCCCGCTGCTGCAGCGGCGGTAGACGGCCTCGCCGTCGGCGGTGCGCAGCACGTCCACCTCGCCGGCGTCGGCCAGCGACTGGAGGGTGCGGTAGACCGTGGTCAGCCCGACCGAGTCGCCCCGGTGCTTGAGCATGTCGTGCAGTTCCTGCGCGCTGCGGAAGTCCTCGATCTCGTCCAGTGCTGCGGACACGGCGGCGCGCTGACGGGTGGATCGGGCGCGTGGCGACGGGCCTGCGGTGGTCACCGGTGCTCCTCCTGCGGATCGGGTCGGGTCACACCTCATTGTGCCAGCCCCTTACCTCCGACCGACTCTGCTGTGACGCCCGACTGAACCGGAATCGGCAACTCCGTGGCGGTGCCGCCGCCGTGCCGGTACCGCCGCCGGGCCAGCGGCGCGGCCAGCGCGCTGAACAGCGCGAAGCAGGCGATGGCGAGCAGCACGATCGCGGAACCTGGCGGCACGTCAGCCTGGTAGGAGGTCACCACACCGCCCACCGAGACCAGCACCCCGATCACCACCGACAGCAGCTGGGTGGCCCGGAACGACCGGGTCAGCAGCTGGGCCGCCGCCACCGGGACCACCATCAGCCCGCTCACCAGCAGCACCCCGACCGCCCGCATCGCCACCGTCACGGTGACCGCGGCCATCACCGCGAGCAGCAGGTTGAGCCACCTCACCGGCAGCCCGGTGACCCTGGCGAACTCCTCGTCCTGGCAGACGGCGAAGAGCTGGCGGCGCAGCCCGAGGCAGATCGCGACCACCACGGCGCCCAGCGCCGCGATGGTGATCAGGTCGTTGTCCTCCATGGCGAGGACCGAGCCCCACAGGTAGCTGTCCAGGCTGCCGCTCGCCCCGCCGGCCCCGGGCGCCTTGCTGATCAGCAGTCGGCCGCAGGCCATCCCGCCGTAGAAGAGCATGGCCAGCGCGATGTCACCGCGCTGGTTGCCGCGGGAGCGGACCAGCTCCATGATCACCGCGGCCGCGATGCAGACCAGGACCGCCATCCAGGTCGGGCTGGCGTTGAAGAGCAGGCCGAGCCCGACGCCGGTCAGCGCGACGTGGCCGATCCCGTCGCCCATCAGCGCCTGGCGGCGCTGCACCAGGTAGATGCCGACCGAGGGCGCGGTGATCCCGACCAGCAGCGCGGCCAGCAGCGCGCGCTGCATGAAGAGCAGGCTGAACATGTCGGTCATGCGAGGAGCCCCTGGATCCGGTCGGCGTGCGGGTGGACGTGGTCGGACCCGGTGGGCGGGCCGTCCCGCTCCACCACGCCCTCGCGCAGCACCACCGCGCGGTCGATCAGCGGCTCCAGCGGGCCCAGTTCGTGCAGCACCAGGAGCACCGCCGCGCCGCGCGCGACCTGGCGGCGCAGCGTGTCGGCGAGCACCTGCTGGCTGGCCAGGTCCACCCCCGCCATCGGCTCGTCCATGATCAGCAGCTCCGGCTCGCCGACCAGCGCCCGGGCGATCAGCACCCGCTGCTGCTGGCCGCCGGACAGGTCGGTCACCCCGTCACCGGCCCGGTCCGCCATCCCGACGGCCTCCAGGGCCCGGGCGACCGCCTCCTTGTCCCGTCGGCGGAACGGCAGCAGGCCGTGCCGGGCCAGCCGTCCGGTGGCGACCACCTCGCGCACGGTGGCGGGCACCCCGCCGGCCGCGGTGGTGCGCTGCGGCACGTAGCCGATCCGGTGCCACTGGCGGAACGTGGCGCCGGGCACGCCGAACAGCTCGCGCCCGCCGCCGGTCAGCGGCACCGCGCCGATCACCGAGCGGACCGTGGTGGACTTGCCCGAGCCGTTGCCCCCGAGCAGCGCCACCACCTCGCCCGGTGCGACCGTGAGGTCCACCCCGCGCAGCACCGGGCGGCCGCCGAGCGAGGCCCGGGCGGCGGTGAGCCGGACGGCGGGGAGGGGCGGGGTGGCGCGCGTGGTCATCTGTTGATCCCCCGTCAGGCCGTGCAGCCGAGTGCGGCGCGCAGGTTGGTCAGGTTCTGCTGCATGATCGTGACGTAGCTGTCGGTCTGCTCGTCCTTGACGCCCTCCAGCGGGTCCAGGACGGCGGTCTTCAGGTTCAGGTCCTTGGCCACGCTGTCGGCGAGCTTCGGGCTGACCAGGGTCTCGAAGAAGATCGTGGTCACGCCGTTGGCCTTGGCGGTCTGCTGGATCTGGGCGAGCCGGGCCGGGGTGGGCTCGGACTCCGGGTCCACGCCGTTGATGGCGATCTGCTGCAGGCCGTAGTGGTCGGCCAGGTAGCCGAAGGCCGCGTGGCTGGTGACGAAGGACGTGCCGGTGCAGCCCTTCAGGCCGCTCCGGAAGCCCTGGTCCAGGGTGGCCAGCCTGGCCACCAGGGCGTCGGTGTTCCGCTGGTAGTCGGCGGCGTGCGCCGGGTCCGCCTTGGCCAGTTCGGCGCCCACGCCCTTGGCGACCGTCGCGTAGCGGGTCGGGTCGAGCCAGATGTGCGGGTCCCCGGCGTGGGTGGCCTGGCCGCCGCCGTCGGTGGTGCCCTCGTCCAGGTGGTGGTCGACCAGCGGGGAGAGCGCGGCCGCGTCCACCACGTGCTTGCCGCCGGCCTGGGCGACCGCCTTGTCGACGGTGGGCTGCAGGCCCTTGAGGTAGACCACGGCGCCCGCGCCCTGCACGGCGGCGACCTGCTTGGCCGTCAGCTCCAGGTCGTGCGGCTCGATCCCGGGCGCGGTCAGGTCGGTGACCTTCACGTGGTCGCCGCCGATCTGCTCGGCCAGGTACTGCATCGGGTAGAAGGAGGCGACCACGTTCAACCTGCCGTCGGCGCTGGTCGCACTGGAGCTGCCGCCGCAGGCGGAGAGCAGCAGCGCGCCGGCGACGACGCCGGCGGCGAGGGCGACGGGCGCGGCGGATATGCGGTCTCGGCGGAGCATCATGACAACCATTCTCAACTTACTTGGAAATGATTGTCAACTTGCCGGATGGTCCGCGCAGTGCTGCCGCCGTCACCCCCTGTCCGCCGCCCCGTGTTGGCCGACTTGCCACGCTAATCGGTTTGAGTCCGCCACCCACCTGTTCGGTAACCTGAGGTATTCGGGTGCGCGCAACCAGCCGCGCCTTGACCGTGCCGTCGCACGTGAGTGCGGCGTTGTCTGAAGAGAGCACTGTGGCCGCCGACAAGATCGACACGATCGTCAGCCTGAGCAAGCGCCGAGGCTTCGTCTACCCCTGCAGCGAGATCTACGGCGGTACCCGTGCCGCCTGGGACTACGGGCCGCTGGGTGTGGAGCTCAAGGAGAACATCAAGCGCCAGTGGTGGCGGGCGATGGTGCACGCTCGTGAGGACGTGGTCGGTCTCGACTCCTCGGTGATCCTGGCCCGCGAGGTCTGGGAGGCCTCCGGCCACGTCGCGACCTTCAGCGACCCGCTGACCGAGTGCACCTCCTGCCACAAGCGGTTCCGCGCGGACCACCTGGAGGAGGCCTACGAGGCCAAGCACAACCGGCTGCCGGCCAACGGCCTGGCCGACATCAACTGCCCCAACTGCGGCACCAAGGGCGCCTTCACGGAGCCCAAGGAGTTCTCGGGCATGCTGAAGACCCACCTCGGCCCGGTCGAGGACGGCTCCGGCCTGGCCTACCTGCGCCCCGAGACGGCGCAGGGCATCTTCACCAACTTCAGCGCCGTCCAGACGACTTCGCGCAAGAAGCCGCCGTTCGGCATCGCCCAGGTCGGCAAGAGCTTCCGCAACGAGATCACCCCGGGCAACTTCATCTTCCGCACCCGCGAGTTCGAGCAGATGGAGATGGAGTTCTTCGTCAAGCCGGGTGACGACGAGCAGTGGCACGAGTACTGGCTCGAGCAGCGCTGGAACTGGTACCGCGACCTGGGCCTGCGCGAGGAGAACATGCGCTACTTCGAGCACCCGAAGGAGAAGCTCTCGCACTACGCCAAGCGGACCGTCGACATCGAGTACCGGTTCAACTTCGGCGGTAGCGAGTTCTCCGAGCTGGAGGGCATCGCCAACCGGACCGACTACGACCTGTCGACCCACGGCGAGGCCTCCGGCAAGGACCTCCGGTACTTCGACCAGGAGTCCGGCGAGCGGTACTTCCCGTACGTCATCGAGCCGGCGGCCGGCCTCAACCGCGCGCTGCTGGCCTTCCTGCTCGACGCCTACTTCGAGGACGAGGCGCCCAACGCCAAGGGCGTGATGGAGAAGCGGGTCGGCATGCGGCTCGACCCGCGGCTGGCCCCGGTCAAGGTCGCGGTGCTGCCGCTGTCGCGCAACGCCGACCTCTCGCCGAAGGCCCGAGGCCTCGCCGCCGACCTGCGCCAGGCGTGGAACGTCGAGTTCGACGACGCCGGCGCGATCGGCAAGCGCTACCGCCGCCAGGACGAGATCGGCACCCCGTTCTGCGTCACGGTGGACTTCGACACCCTGGAGGACAACGCGGTCACCATCCGCGAGCGCGACACCATGGCGCAGGAGCGCGTGTCGCTGGACCAGGTGAAGTCGTACCTGGGTGCGCGCCTGATCGGCTGCTAGGCACGGCCGCCCGACGGGCCCCTCCCGCCCCCGGCGGGAGGGGCCCGTCGCGTCAGGGCCGACCGTCCGTCAACTCCGCCCGGGCCTGCATCAGTGCGAAGCCCAGCAGGTTGAGGCCGGGCCAGCGGGCCGGGTCCGCGGCCCGCTCGTCGTCCGCGGCCAGCCCGATGCCCCAGACCCGGTCCAGCGGGCTCGCCTCGACCAGCACCCGGTTCCCGGTCCCCAGCAGGTAGGCGCGCAGCGCTGGGTCCTGCCCGAACTTGGCCACGTTCCCCTCGGTCACCAGCGCGAACCGGTGCGCGGCCCAGCGCTCCTCGTCGAAGCCGCGGACCAGCCGCCCGAACTTCTTCGCCTCGGCCGGCGTCCGGGCGGCCAGGATCCGGGGCACGATCTCCTCGTCCCCGAACAGCCGCGCCTTCCCCGCCATCATCCAGTGCTCGGCCGTGGCGTACCGCACCCCGTCGACGGTGAAGGCGCTCGGCCACCACTGGCTCAGCGCGCCCTGCCCGATGCTGCCGTCCCGCTGGGCCCGGTGCCCCCAGAAGAACAGGTACTTGGGGTGCACGCCGGCGGCGGTCAGGGCGGCGAGCTCGTCGCGGCTGCGGGTGCGGGTGGGGTCGGTCATGGGTCGAGCGTGACAGGGAGGTGTGACAACGGGCGAGGGCATTTCTGGTGGACCGCCCGACCGCCTGACGCGGGAGCCCGGGACTCCTAGGATCTCCGGTGACCGCAGAGCAGCTCCGTGCGCTCGGCGTCGACGTCCCCGACCTCGCCACCACCGTCCGCGCCGCACTCGCGAAGGTGCCGCGCCGGCCCGTCACGGAAGGATCGACCACGGCATGAGGATCCTCGTCGTCACGGCAGGTTCGCACGGGGACGTCGCGCCCTTCACGGGGCTCGGGGCCCGGTTGCTCGCCGCCGGGCACCAGGTCGGGGTGGCCACGCAGCCCCAGTTCGCCGAGCTGGTCCGGGGGCACGGGATGCAGTTCCTGCCGGTGCCCGGGGAGTTGCGGCGCGAATTGCGGCCGCTGCAGCAGGCGGCCGCGTTCGTCCGGGAGATGGGGGCCGGCCTCGCGGCGCTCGCCGAGCACCGGGCCGACGTGGTGCTGCTCACCGCCGCCACCGCGCCGCTCGGGTGGCAGTTGGCCGAGGCGATCGGGGCGCGGCCGATCGGGGCGTACCTGCAGCCGGTGCACCCGACGCGGGAGGCGCCGCCGGTGGTGGGGAGCGGGCGGTCGCTGGGCGGGTGGGGGAACCGGGCGGCGGGGCTGGCCGCGCTGCGGTTGGTGGACCGGATGTACGAGGGTCCGGTGCGTCGGCTGCGGGCCGAGCTCGGTCTGCCGCCGCTGTCGGGGCGGGCGGTCCGGGCCCGCAACGAGCGGGCGAACTGGCCGGTCCTGCACGGGTACAGCCCCGCCGTGGTGCCACGGCCGGGTGACTGGCGGAACGGACTCGAGGTGGTGGGCAACTGGTGGCCGGCCACCGTCGGGGAATCGCCACTACCCGCGGAACTGGAGGAGTTCCTCACGGCGGGGCCGCCGCCGGTGTTCATCGGGTTCGGCAGCATGGGGGGCGGCGAGGGCGAGCGGCTGAGCGCGGTCGCGGTGGCGGCGCTGCGGCTGGCCGGGGTGCGCGGCGTGGTGCAGGCGGGCTGGGCCGGACTGACGGCGGTGGGGGACCAGGTGCTGACCGTGGCCGAGGTGCCGCACGCGCTGCTCTTCCCGCGGACCGCCGCCGTGGTCCACCACGCGGGTGCCGGCACCACGGCGGCGGCGCTGCGGGCCGGGGTGCCGGCGGTCCCGGTTCCGGTGCTCGGGGACCAGCCGTTCTGGGCGCGCCGGGTGGCAGCCCTGGGAGCGGCCACCGAGCCGGTCCCGTTCAAGCGACTCACCGCCGAGCGGCTGGCCGCGGCCATCGGCACCGCGGTGGCCGGGGCCGCGCTGCGCGAGCGGGCCGGGGCGCTCGCCGCCCGGCTGGCCACCGAGGACGGGGCCGGCCGGGCGGTCGCACTGATCGAGCGGTGGGCGGGGGACTGACCCCGGCGCGATCACCCCACGGACCGGGGCAGTCGGCCCGACAGCCGGAGGATCACCAGCGCGCCCACCAGTTCCAGCCCGAGCACCGTGACGATCGCGTGCTGCATGCCCAGTGCGGGGATCAGGGCCAGGAAGAGCGTGCCCAGGGTGGCCACGCCCAGCGCCAGGCTGGACTGCTGGGTGGTGGCCAGCACGCCGCTGCCCACTCCGGCCCGGTCCAGCGGGACCTTCGCCAGCACGATGCGGAACAGCTGAGTCCCGATCAGGCCGTTGCCCAGGCCCATCAGGGCGGTGCCGGGAGCCAGCGTCAGCACGCCCAGCCCCTGGTAGTCCGTCAGCACCGTGGTGATCAGCACCGCCAGGCCGGCCAGCTGGAAGAGGGCACCGGCGCCCAGCACCCGGCTGCCGAACCGGCCCATCAGCCGCGGGCCGAGCAGTGAGGTGGTGAAGTAGCCGGCCGCCATCGGGACCAGGGCCCAGCCGGCCGCGACCGGGCTCAGCCGCAGGCCCTGCTGGACCGCGAGGGCCATCACGAACATGAAGGCGCCGAAGTTGGTGAAGTAGGGGAGTGCGATGCCCAGGCCGCGGCGCATCTCGGGGATCCGCAGCAGCGAGAGCGGCACCAACGGGGTCCGGCCGGCCGCCTCGGCCCGGCGCTCCACGACCACGAAGGCCCGGGCGGCGAACGGGAACAGGGCCAGCGAGAGCCAGGTCCACAGCGGCCAGCCGACCGCACGGCCCTCCATCAGCGGGACGAACAGGCTGAGCAGGGTGACCAGCAGCAGCAGGGTCCCGGGCAGGTCCACCCGGCTGGGCAGCTCGCTGCGGCTCTCCGGCACGAAGCGGACCGCGAGCGCGGCGGCGGCCAGCGCGAACGGCACGTTGAGCAGGAAGACCGCGCGCCAGCTGGTGCCGAACAGGTCGGCCTGCACCAGCATCCCGCCGAGCACCTGGCCGATCACCACGCTGATCCCGCCGACCGCGCCGTAGATGCTCAGCGCGCGGGCCCGGGCCGGGCCGCTGGTGGCGGCGGTGATGGTGGCCAGCACCTGCGGGATGAGCAGCGCGGCCGAGGCGCCCTGGGCGACCCGGGCGCCGACCAGGGTCCAGGCGTCCGGCGCCAGGCCGCAGACCAGCGAGGTGACGGCGAAGGCGGCGGCACCGGCCACGAAGAGCCGGCGGCGGCCCAGGCTGTCGCCGAGCCGGCCGCCGAGCACCAGCAGTACGGCGAAGGCGATGCCGTAGCCGGCCGCGATCAGCTCCAGCACGGCCGGGCCCGCGCTGAGCTGGCGGTCGATGGTGGGCAGCGCGACGTTGACGACGAAGAAGTCGAGCATCGGCAGGAAGGCGCCGAGCAGGACGGTGACCAGGCCGGCCACCGTCAGGTTGCGGTGGGCGGTGGTCCGGGGTTCCGAGCCGAGCGGACGGGCCTGGGGTCGTTCCAGTTGCTGAGTCACGGGTCCTACGATCCGGCGATCCTCAGCCTGGTACCAGAGTCTGGTTATCCAGGTATAAGGAGTACCTGGCACCAGGCTCCGGAAGCGCGCATGCTGGAGGCATGCGCACCGCAGCCACCGGCACCGCCCCGTCCGCCCCCGCGCGCCCGGCCGCGCCGGCCCCGCACGCCCCCGACGCCCGCCGGCAGGAGCTGGCCCACTTCCTGCGCAGTCGGCGCGAGCGGATCTCACCCGAGCAGGTCGGCCTGCCCAGCACCGGCCGGCGCCGCACTCCGGGGCTGCGGCGCGAGGAGGTCGCGCAGCTCGCCGCGGTCGGGGTCACCTGGTACACGTGGCTGGAGCAGGGGCGCGACATCCAGGTCTCCGGCCAGGTGCTGGAGGCGGTCTCCCGCGCGCTGCTGCTGGACCCCAACGAGCGCGCCCACCTGTACGCGCTGGCCGGCGCCGGCGACCCGCTCCCGACCAAGGACTGCTCGGCGGTGACCCCGGCGGTCCAACTGGTGCTGGAGCAGCTCTCGCCACTGCCCGCCTGCGTGCTGAACGGCCGGTACGACGTGCTGGGCTACAACGAGATGTACGCGCGGATGCTCGGCGGGCTGGACCGGCTGCCCTTCGAGGAGCGGAACCTGCTCTGGCTGCTCTTCACCGACCCGTCGTACCAGGAGCGCTGGGTCGACCTGGAGCACGCCCGGCGCCAGGTGGTGGCGCGGTTCCGCAGCGGGTTGGCGGAGCACGTCAACGACCCCGCCTGGAAGGCCCTGCTGGCCCGGCTGCGGCAGACCTCGCCCGCCTTCGAGGAGGCCTGGCAGCGGCACGACGTCTCGGCCCGGGACAACGGCAGCAAGGGCTTCGTCCACCCGGAGCTGGGCGCGCTGCGGATGGACTACACCAACCTCTGGCTCGGCCTGCGCAACGGCACCCGCCTGGTGGTCTACACCCCCGCCGACGACGAGTCCCGGGCCAAGCTGGACCGGCTGGACGGCGCGCGCGGGGCGGACAGGCGCTAGTCCACCGGCAGGCCGCGCGGCTCCTTGACCCGCTTCATGATGATCTGCGAGTTGACCTCGGTCACCCCCGACAGGGTGGTCAACCGCTCGATCCACAGGCGCTCGTACGCCTGCAGGTCGGCCACCGCGATCCGCAGCAGGCAGCCGGGGCTGCCGAACAGGCGGTAGGCCTCGACCACGTCGGGGATGGACTGCAGCGCGGCCTCGAAGGCCTCCACGGCCTCGCGGTCGCGCTTGACCTCGATCGAGACCAGCACCTCGAAGCCGCGCCCGACCGCCTCCGGGTTGATGACCGCCCGGTACCCCTCGATCACGCCGTCCTGCTCCAGCTGGCGCACCCGGCGCAGGCAGGGGGAGGGGGTGAGCCCGACCCGTTGGGCCAGGTCCTGGTTGCTCAGCCGGCCGTCGCGCTGGAGCTCGCGCAAGATGGCGCGGTCGATCCTGTCCATGGCGCAATTATCCACCACGGATACCGGGTCGGGGTGGCAAAAGTGGCGATCGGATTGCGCGACATCTTTCCTACCATTGCTTGACTGGATCGATTGTGCGAAAGATCGGGGTGCGCGGACATGGGGCGGATCGTCGTCATCAGCACCGGCGGAACCATCGCCAGCCGCTGGCAGGGCGCCGGCTTCGCCGCCGAGGCGCGCGGCCAGGAGGTGATGGCCACCGCCGCGGTGCCGCAGGACACCGAGGTCGAGGTGGTCGACCTGTTCAGCGTGAACAGCCCGCGCCTCACCACGGACCACCAGCTCACCCTGCTGCGCACGGTGCACGAGGTGCTGGCGGACCCGGGCGTGGACGGCATCGTGGTCACCCACGGCACCGACACCCTGGAGGAGACCGCCTTCCTGGTCGACCTGCACCACGACGACCCGCGCCCGGTGGTCTTCACCGGTGCCCAGCTCCCGATGGACGCCGCCGACGGCGACGGACCGGGCAACCTGCACGACGCGCTGGTCACCGCCTCCGGGGCCCGCGGCCTCGGCGTGCTGGTGGTCTTCGACGGCAAGGTGCACGCCGCCCGCGGCACGGTGAAGACCCAGACCCTGGCCGCCGACGCGTTCGCCGACCCGTCCGGCCACCGGATCGGCGACGTGGGCTTCGGCAAGGTCTCGGTGCTCCGCCTGCCGCACCGCCCCGCAGCCCTGCCGCTGCCCGAACTGCCGGACGCCGCACCGCGGGTGGACATGGTGATGCACCACGCCGACGGTGACGCGGTGCTGCTGGACGCGGCCGTGGCGGCCGGTGCCCGGGGCCTGGTGCTGGTGGCCACCGGCGCCGGCAACGCCACCCCCGAGATCGTCGAGGCGGTCGCGGCGGCCCGGGCCCGGGGCGTCCTGGTGGCGCTCACCACCCGGGTGGCGGCCGGTCCGGTCGCCGAGATCTACACCCACGGCGGCGCGGTGGACCTGGTCGCCGCCGGCGCGGTGCCCACCGGCACCCTGCGGGCCGGCCAGGCCCGGATCGCCGTGCTCAGCGCCCTGCTCACCGCCGAGGGCCAGGAGCGGCGCGAGGCGGCGCTGCGCGCGGTGCTGGCCGACGCGCCGGCCGTGGAGCCGGTGCTGCACTGAGCCGTGCGGTGCCCGCGGCTCCCGGCTGGGAGTCTGCCGTGAAGATCTGGCGAATCTTGACCCAGCGCCGGCGGGACGACGGTGACGGAGCGCGACGCGGCAGCGGCGAGCTCCGTTGCGATCATCACTTTTAGGGCGTTCTGGCCCAGTACGGCCACTCCGAAATCTGTGACTGAAGTGTCTTCAGGGACCTGTGGGTCCTGTGTTGCACCGGCTGACCACCGGCAATACGGTGCGGCCTGGCTCATATCCGTTGCGTGGCAACGGATGTGACAGGAAGTCGACAACATCACAGGGGGAAGAGTGCGGCCACTGCCGTTCCGCATCTCCGGTGCCCGGGGCAGGGCCCGGTACCGACAAGTGACAGTGCTGGTGGCGACCGCGGCGGCGCTGTCGCTGGTAGCGCCGCTGGCCCAGGCCGACACGGTGGTCGGCGGGTACCAGTACAAGGGCAAGCTGTGGGCGGCGGATCCGCTGCAGCAGCAGCCGAAGGTGAGCGGGCACAACGCGGGCGCGGGCGGTAC